>JAGRBF010000081.1:0-195 GCA_020434205.1 Calditrichota bacterium
TACCGTCGCCGATTAACGATTCCGCCCGTACTGCTCATGGCTGGAAACCCAGTCCGAGGAGGAAATCGCCGAAGCCAGGGACAGCTCGCCGGCCAGCACCACTCCGGCAATAATTTCGGCCAGCTTCTTGACCTTGTCGCGACCGCTGCAGCCCATGATCTTCAGACATTCCTGCTGGGTGGTCAGCCCCGTTCC
>JAGRBF010000081.1:244-6991 GCA_020434205.1 Calditrichota bacterium
TTGTTGGGCAGGAGATCGAGGTAGATAATCCCCGCCGAAGATTCGGCAACGTTGGCCACGTCCTGCCCGGTGGCGATAAATATGGCGGTAATGGCGTTGGCGGAATGCAGCCCGTTGTTGTTGGCCCCGGAAAGGATGGAGCCCACGTTGGCCACATTGGCATGGTAGGCCAGGCTTTCCGTTTCCACCCGCATCACTTCCTGAAGAATGTCGTGTTTGATGACCGCTTCGGCCACCACCCGCTTGCCCCGGGTGCGCATGATGTTGACCTGCGAGGCCTTTTTGTCCGTGGCAAAATTGGATTCCAGGTAAAAGTGTTTAATGCCTTTGTAATGGTCGAGAATCCAGCTGCAGGCTGCGAAGGTGGCCCGTCCCACCATGTTTTGCCCGGCGGCGTCCCCGGTGGTGAAGTTGAAGCGCAGGTAGGCGAATTTGGCGGCCAGATAAGGATCGATATCCTGGAGTTTGGCCACGCTGGAGGTGGCCTCGGCATGGCTGGCGATCTCGGCGAAATTTTCCTTTACCCACACCACAAATTCGCGGGCGGCCCGGGCGTCTTCCAGTTCGAAAACCGGGGCGCGCTGCATGGCGTCCGCGATGACGGTGGTTTTTACCCCGCCGCACAGGTTCAGCAGTTTGATCCCGCGATTGTAGGAAGCCACCAGGGTGCCTTCGGTGGTGGCCATGGGGATCAGGAAATCGCCCTGGGCGTGTTCCCCGTGCAGGGTGATGGGGCCGGCAATTCCCAGGGGAATCTGGGCGATGCCGGTAAAGTGTTCGATGTTGCCCTGGGTCCCGTGGGGATCGATGGAATATTTACCCACGTGGTCCAGCTTTACCCCGGTGAGGTCCTTTACAAATTTCTGACGCGCCTTGATGGCCTCCGGACCGTAATCGTCCTTTTTATTCCGGGGAATGCGCACCAGGTGCTCGTGGTCATCGGTGATGGAATCGGCCACCTTCAGGCGCAGCTTGCCGAACGGCTTGCTGTCGAATTCCAGCTCGATCTTGTGTTTGCCCTTGGGGAGATGGGGAATATGCGCCACCACCTCAATGACCCGGCGCAGGGGAAAATCCACCGGCTGCGCGGCCAGTTCCGTCGGGGAAATCTGGCGCCCGTCGTCCAGGCGCAGGGCAACCTTATCCAGGGGGACCTCCGTATCGCCCAGTTGCAGACCGGATACCCCCAGCAGCGTGGCGTCGCTAAGCCGGTTTTTGACGGAAAACTTTACCCCGTCGTCGATGTTTTCCAGGCTGGCAAAGGTGTAGAGCTGCTTCAACAGCAAACTGGGGATATGCATGAGAGACCTCCTGTGGGATGGCGTTTGAGTGGCGGTTTGTGGATCGTTGGATAAATTGCGGGCCTGCTCCAGCAGCATGTCGAATTCCTGATGGAAGGCCTCGATGATGTTCTCCGGGTCGGGGACCAGACCGGTGTCGGCGGCTATGCCCATAATAACCTCTCCGGCGTAGCTGAAAATGCTGATGCCCATGCCCACGCGGCCGGATTGCGGTACCCAGAAAATAATGTGTTTTAGCGGCGCCCCGGCCAGGAAAAGCTTCTGGCGCGGACCGGGGACGTTGGTCATAACCGCGCTGGTTTTGCTGCCCAGGAAATTAACCACCAGGTCCTGAATATCCTGCGGGGCAACCGCCGCGGCGTGCAGGGCCCCCAGGGTGATCATTGCCTCCGGGGAGGATTTAATGCGGTTCATCTCCTCGCGCATCAGACGAATGCGCTCCAGGGGATCGATAACCCCCACCGGCAGGGCCGGGAACACCAGCCCGAAATGATTGCCCAGCTCCAAAGCCCGCTCCGGGTCCCGCAAATTGACCGGAACCGTCGCGCGCAGCTCCAAATCCCGGGTGTTTTCCCCGTGCATCTCCAGGTAGCGCCGCAGCCCGCCCAGCATGGCGGTAAAGAGCACGTCGTTGACGGTGCTGCCGGTCGCCCGGCCGATGGTTTTGACGGCGTCCAGGGAAACCGGCCGGGACCAGACCCCCAGTTTGTTGCGGGTGAGGGGGCCTTTAAAACGGGTCGGGGGATCGGAGGGGCCAAAGGCCAGCTTGCCCAGGGTACTTACCCCGCGGGCCCCCATTTTGGCCGCCTGGGCGAGCAGCTGGGGATGGGTGACCACGTATTTGCCCTGCTTAAAAAGATTAACCCCCACCTGCCAGGTTTTTTCGGCGGCGTGCACAATCGGGTCAAAAAATCCGGAGGATCTGGGCTGAACTGCGTTGCCGGACGGAGCCTGGGCATAACTACCCGCGTTTTCACCGCCGTTGGCGGCCTCGTCGGTGAGGGAGAGCATCACCCGCACCAGGGCGGTCCCGTCCGCGATGCAGTGGTGCATCCGGCAGATGACCACGCACTCGTCGCCCGGGATGTCCAGCAGATAAAACTGCCACAGCGGGCGGTCCGGGTCCAGGTCTTCGCTCATTAGCTGACCAATGCGCTCCTGCAGGCGTTTCTGCAGATTGCCGCCGGGTTCCAGGCTGAGGCGGATCAGATGATTGTCCAGGTCAAAGTTTTCGTCGTCCACCCAGTCCGGGTTGCGCAGGCTGCCGGCGTGACGCACCACCTTCTGCCGGAAGCGTTTGTACGTGAGGAAACGTTCTTCCAGGAGGCGGCGCAGGCGATCCATGTCCAGCCGTTCCTCAAAAATCAGAATCCCGTTGATGATCATCAGATTGGTGGGGTGGTCCATCCGCAACCAGGCGGTGTCCACGTTGGACATGGGCTCGCGATTTTTACCCATTGGCAGACCTTTCTGCAGGATGTGAGGTGGGGATGTCGGCCATCTCCGCCAGGTGCCGCTCGATAATGGCAATATTGCGGAGGTTGGCCTTAAAGGTAAAGTCGAACAGGTCGCCCAGCACCGGAACCGTTCCCACCAGGGCGTCCAGGCCGATATTGCCCAGCATGGAAACCAGCTTGGCGCCGGGCAAATCCAACTGCCGGGCCTGCCAGACAATGTACAGGGAGATGGGGATGGTCACCAGGTCCCCGGCCCCGGTAACCAGGCCGATCAGGCCGTCCAGCCCGACCCGGCGGTTGGTGCCGGGAATGCGAAACTGGTCATCCAGAAGGCGGGCCAGGGTCCGCAACCGCTGCAGCTTTTCGTGTTGATGCATGGCGTTTTTCACAAATTGTAACGAATGTTACGCGGCCGATCGTTTTTTGAACCGCGAAATCCCGAAACCGCGAAAAAGAATTCCAATTGACTTGCTACCGTATGAAAACGCCGCATTTCCCGGAATTACTTTTTGGTTGAATAATAAGAAGGAGGTTTGCACCTAACCTGAAAAATCCGGATCCGGACTCGGTCTTTCTTCGGCCAGGACCCGACGAAATGACTTTCGTGATTTCGCGCTTTCGCGGTTATTTCCCAGGTAACCATCTTCAGCGCGTCATGTTTAGTTAATAATCTCACTTTTATGGCGAATTTGCAAACAAATATTAGCCTTCCAAAAACGCTTGCGACCCGGCCGTGAAGGATATCACGCCCATTTCATCATTTCGACGTAATTTTATCCAATTTATGCACCTGTTCTTTCAAAATTTCCACAAACGGTTTTATTTGTTAAGGGTCCGGCCGATAGTGAAGCGGGAGGAATTCCGGACGGTTTTCGGGAATCCTGCCGGTCGAACGAGGACGGGTCTAAATTTTCTGCAGACGGGAGGCAGGGGGTATGAGCGATTTCAGCAGCGTGCACCGGATTGTGGCCGGTGGCGGGGGAGTTGGAAATGAGTGAAGAAAAGCGCCGTCTCCGCGCCGAGGTCTGGGGCTCGCCCATGGATCGCTACGTCCTGGACAATCCGGTCCTGGAAATCGGCGATATCCTGGTGGACCAAAAGGCCTTTTTCGAAACGCGCAGTACCTGCGAAATGTGCGGTTTCTCCTGCAGCGAAGGAACCACCTTCCCGCGGGAAACCGTGGAAAAGCTCACCCCGCTTCTGGAAGAAATCCGCAACGGCTATATCCCGCCCGAACGCCGGGAAAAAGCCGGGTGGTATTTTTCCCAGGCCTATCAAATGGATTATTCTCACCTGGTGGAGTTGGAGCCGGGCCGCAGGGGATGCGGTTTTCTCTTCAAAAAAAACGGCCACTACCTGTGCGCCATCTACGCCTGGGCCCTGGATAACCACAAAAAACCCTACGATTTCTGGCCCTTCGAATGCATTATGTATCCGGTGGCTATCCAGCCGTATCAGGGGGTTCTCCATGGGGAGAACAAATCCCTGCTAACGGTCCGGCTGCCGCAAAACCAGCACCTCACCGAGGTTTACGGCGACCGTCCCACCAACCGCTCCTTTTACGCCCAATGGCGGCAGGAAGTGAAATTCCGCCTCAAACAGAAGCTTCGCGAGTGGACCTTCCGGAAGCCGGTCAAACCGCGTCCCCCTGCTCTGGAAGCGCACTTCTGCGACCGGGAAGGGTGGACCAAACCGCTCAGCTATCAATATTATGCCCCGGCCCTGCGCTGGTATTTCGGTGAGGATTTTTACCGGGAGCTCTGCCAACGGGCCGAACTTTATCTGGCCGCCAAAAAAAATCAGCAAACCTGAGCCTTGTCCTTGGCGGGACGGGATTTAAAACAGGATCATGGGAATATGGGATTGAGGCAAAAACCGATGCTGCGCCAAAGTCGGGACCGGATCGCCACCCCGGATGGGGATCTGGCGGTTCGTTATTTCTCCGGCCCCGGGGCTTTCCAACTGGCCGCGGCGGCCTGGCTGGCCCTGTACGAACGCGCGTCCTGCCGCAATCCCTTCCAGCACCCGGATTGGCAGCGCATCTGGTGGGAGAGCGCCGGAAAGGGGACCAACCCCGAGTTCTTTCTGATCGAATATCGGGATGCCCCCATCGGGTTTGCCCCGCTGATGCGCCGGCGCCAGGGGCTTTTTAAGGTGAAATACGACGACCTTTTTATGCTTACCGCCTTTGAGGATCCCGCCTCGGAGCGCGCCGTTTCGGGAGGTCTGGATTTCCTGTGGCTGCCGGAATTTGCCCATCTGCTGCCTTACTTCACCCGCTTCCTTTGCGAAAAAACCAGCGGTTGGTGTTACCTGCGCCTGAATCCCGTGCCGGAAGGTTCCCCCACCATCGCCGCATTCCTGGAAAGCGCGGGGGCCCTGGGTTGGCCGGTCCGCACCCCCTGGGTGCTGAAAAACGCGGTGCTGAATATCGAGGGAGATTGGGACGGGTATTTTGCGGAACGCTCCTCCAAATTCCGCAAAAATCTCCGGCGCTGCGAGCGGCAACTGGCGGAAAGCGGTCCGGTGGAATTCCGGGAGTATCGCCAACCCGGGGAAATGGCTGTGGGTCTGGCGGAAATGTCGATCATTGAAAAGGATTCCTGGAAGGAAAGCCGGGGTTTCAGCATAGACGACCACTCCCTGAACAGTTTTTACCAGCAAATTGCCCATTTTTTCGGGGAGCGCCACGGAATCCGTCTCTGGGTGCTCAAGGCCGCTCAGCGCCCCATTGCCTACGATCTTCACATCGAGGTCGGGGGCTGTATCAAAACCCTGAAGGGCAGCTACGTGGCGGAATTTGCCGATTTTTCACCCGGAACCCTGCTGACCCTCAAAGCCTGCCAACAATTTTTTAAGGAAGGGATCCGGCAGGTCGATTTCTTATGGGGCAGCTTGCACTACAAAGAAAAGTGGACCAACGCCCTGGAAACCCACTGCGGGATTTACCTGAGGCGGCGGGGACCCGGGCCGCTCCTGGTGGCCGGACTTCACGAGCTGAACCGGCGTTTGAGTCGCCGCAGGAAAGCCGCCGCCCGGGCCGCATCCGTCCCGGAAACGCCGGCGGGCGAGGCCCCCAACCCGGCTCCGGAGCCTCAAAACACCGAATTGGATCCCGACCGGAAAGTTGACCTAAGCAGCTGAAGCAGATCGCCCGCGATGGGCTTTGGCGGAGGAAAATCTAAAGATGAACGAGCGCGTTAAGGATTGGCAGGCTTACTACGATCAGTGTGCGGCCATGCCGGACGAGATGTTCCAGAGTTCCCGCTTCGATATCGCCCCCTTTCAATATCGGGCCGTTATCGAAGATATCCGGCGTAAGCTGCCCCTTGCCCCGGAGGATGTCCTGCTGGATGTGGGCTGCTGCAACGGGCAGATCGATCGGGAATTGGCCGGCAGCGTTAAAAAGCTGGTGGGGGTGGACCTTTCCGAGGCCAGCCTTAAACTGGCCCGCCAGAACAACAGCCATCACCCCAATGCGGAATTCCACTGGGCAGACGCCGGGGAATTGCCCTATCCGGATAACAGCTTCGACAAAATCCTGATGTACGGGGTTTCCATGCACGGGGATCTGGCCTGGTTAACCCGCGTTATCCGGGAGTTTATCCGGGTTACCCGCAATGGGGGGAAAATCCTCATCGGCGACAACATCAGCGCCGTCAAATGGGAGGCTTTTCTGCAAAGCCGGGGACTGGGGGACACCATCCGGGCCTACACCGCCCTCAATCCCGAAAATGAATCCTTCATTTTGCCCAAGGTGCTTTTTTATCACGCCCGAAAAATTCTGGAGATGAAGCTGCGCCGCCGCCTGATTCCGGAAATCCGCCAGACCCTGGCGCCCGTGGACGAACCTTACGAAAACAGCACCTTCGAAGAAGACCAGCTGCTGGCCCTGGTGCGGGACCTGGGGCAGCAGGGCACCACCCGGATCCAGAATTTCCGGCTGCCCTACGCGCGCTTCCGTTTCGATCTGCTGATCACGGTTAGCA
>JAGRBF010000642.1 GCA_020434205.1 Calditrichota bacterium
CCCCTTCGACAAAACCAAAGGGGTTTTGGAAGCCGTTTCCGGCTACACGGGCGGGGATCTGAAGAACCCCACCTACGAGCAGGTCGGCAGCGGTCGCACCCAACACATCGAATCGGTTCAGATCACCTACGATCCGTCGGTGATCAGCTATAACGAGCTGCTGGAAATTTACTGGCGCCAGTTCGATCCCACCGATGCCGGCGGCTCTTTCTACGATCGCGGGCATCAGTATACCAGCGCCATTTTTTATCACAATGAAGAGCAGAAAAAGCAGGCCGAAGCCTCCAAAAAGCTGCTGGAATCCACCGGGCTTTTCAAAAAACCCATTGTTACCCCCATCCGCGAAGCCATGACTTTTTATCCGGCTGAGGATTACCATCAGGATTACTACAAGAAAAATCCCGCCCATTACAACAGCTATCGCAACGGGTCCGGCCGGGATGCATTTATCAAAAAGGTCTGGGGGGACAAAAAACTCAGCGATTTCGCAAAGCCGGGAATGGCGTCCACGGAGGATCTCAAAAAACGGCTTACCCCCCTGCAATATGAGGTTACCCAGGAGGACGGTACCGAACCGGCCTTTCACAACGAATACTGGAACAATAAAAAAGAAGGTATTTATGTGGACGTGGTCTCCGGCGAGGCCCTGTTCAGCTCCACCCACAAATACGACTCCGGCACCGGATGGCCCAGTTTTTACCAGCCCATCAATTCGGATAATATCGTGGAGCACAAGGACAACAAATTGTGGATGACCCGTGTTGAAGTTCGCAGCAAGGGCGCCAATTCTCATCTGGGACACGTTTTCGACGACGGTCCACGCCCCACCGGGCTTCGTTATTGCATCAATTCCGCAGCCCTGCGTTTTATTCCCAAAGATGAAATGAAAGAAGCCGGTTACGGCGATTACTTAGCCCTTTTCCAATAGCCGCCGAAATCCCGGGGATTGCCACGATCCCCGGGAGGCTTTTTTTCTACTTGAATTCCACCCGCACCAGTTCGACCAGCGAATCGTCCAGCTCCGAGGTATAAATAAATCCCACCGCATTGGGGTTCTCACCCAGCATTTTTTTAACTTCCGGGGTATCCTTGCATTTGTGAGGGGCTTTGGCCTGGCCGGAAAGTACCAGCCGGGTCCAGATCTTGCGCATTTTCCGGGTGGTTTGTCCCAGAAAATTCTTGTAGAACTGATCGGTCATCTTCAGCGAGCTCTGGTCCAGGATCATCACGGTGGCGCCGTTTTCCCAGGAGAACTTGGTGCCGGAAAAAAAGTTTTTAAGGTCTGCCTCGGTCGGCTTATGGGGACTGGTTTTGGAAACGACGATACTGATTTGCCCGAAGGCCGGGCAGGCGGCGGTTAGGATCACAAGGGCCAGGAAAACCCGGATCGCCGATTTTACAAGATCGTTATACATCGCACATACATTCCCGAATAACATGTTTCTCTGCCCGATCAATGGCCAAAAAGATAGGAAACGTCCAATCGGATTTCCGAATAATGCCCGACGGCCCCGTTGAGGGTCTGAATATGGGCACTGGCATCCATCTTTAGGGCCACTTCCGGGATGGGACGAAAAATGATGCCCAGGGTGGGTTTGGTAAATTTTCCCTCATCGGAGAGTCCCACTTCCTCGTCTCCTCCGTAGAGTTTGTTGAAAATAATCTCGGGGTTTTCGTAGAAATCACATTGCAGATACGGGGCAATTTCCCCCAGGTTGCTTTCGTGGGAATACCCCAGCCGGAGGTACCAGGTTCTCACCTGATAGGTTACGGCGGTGCGGATATTGCCCGGCTCTGCCGGATCTGCGGCGGGATCTGCCAAAAACCGGGCCCGTTGCCGGCTGTTGACCCCGGCATCCCGCAGGAGAACCATCACCGCCGCCGGGTCCCGCCGGGCATTGTGATGGGCCGCCCAATAAGCGGCCTGAAGCAAGGCAGGTCCCTTGTTAACCTCAACATAACCGCCGAAAACCTCAAAGCGGTCTCCGCTCATCCACGGCAATACCCCGCTTGCCGGAGTTCCCAACCCCGGTCGTTTGTCCGGTGTGGTAAACCCGCCGGAGAAATAGCCGGAGATTCCCATCCGGTATTTTCCCGCCCCAAAGCGATAGTTGGCATCATAACTCCAGGGAATAACGTTGTTTTG
>JAGRBF010000643.1:0-140 GCA_020434205.1 Calditrichota bacterium
ACAATTTCCCGCCCTATCCATAAAAGGAAAAAACTGCTGCTCCACAAACCGGCGAATCCGGTAAAGAGCATTCGCAAAAGGCGCGCTCCTCGCGGTTCCGGAGTTGGTGAAGGGACTGCTTCATCCGTCCTGGCTTCGGG
>JAGRBF010000643.1:356-3130 GCA_020434205.1 Calditrichota bacterium
CCGGCAGGAAGGGCGGCGGCAATAATAAAACTCGCCACCTTCCGTCAGACAGTCCGCGCAGAAAGCCTCCCTGCAGTTATGGCAAATACTGAGGGCCTTGCGGGCGGGGTGGTTAACGCAGTGGTTGGATCCGTCCATATCTCAATATCAGCGCTGGGACCGGAATCCCCAAAGGTTAAATTGCGGATAGGTCCGCGGTGCACCGCGGACCTGATGCCATAAACCCCAAAGGATTACTTCATTAACAACATTTTGCGGGCCTGAACTTTGCCGCGGTGGCGCAGCTGGTACACGTAAACCCCGCTGCCGACCCGGTTACCGGCGTCGTCCCGCCCATCCCAGGACAGTTCGTTGCGGCCGCTCTCGGCCATACCGTGCAACAGAGCCCGCACCTTTTGCCCCAGAATATTGTAGACGGTCAGTTCCACCTCATCCTGGCGGCCCATGTAAAAAACGATCCGGGTATTGGGATTAAAGGGGTTGGGGTAATTCTGCCCCAATTCGAAGTCGTTGATGCCCAAAACGGGATCTCCCAGCCCGGTCAGAGTAGAATCTTCCCGGATTTCCAGGAACTGGTTGACCAGGTAAGCGCCCAGTTCTTCCCGGATCCCTGAAGGCCATTGGATAATCATGGAGTCCACAATTCCCGCATCTCCCAACCCAAAATGCAGGGTGGGGGAGGGTTGGGCATTGTAGCCGGTCTGACTGCTGATTTCCCGGGTTTGCCAGACCGCTTCCCCGTCGATGCGACTGAGCAGGGAAACCCTGGCGCCAATGGCGGTGCGGTTGGAACGGGTGCCCCGGAGGCGAATGCTGATCCAACCGTTCAGGGCAAACAAATTGTTGTTGAGGAAAAGCTGGTTGCTTTGGCTGGGGCTGGCATTGCCGTTGGTGACGTAAAGGTCCAGGTCTCCATCCAGGTCGAAGTCCGTCCAGGCCGCCCCGTTGGAGCGCCCGTTGCCGGCCACCAGCGTGGAAGAGCCCAGGTGACGGAAATTGCCGTTGCCCAGATTCTCATAGAAAAAGTTGTTCTCATTAAGATCGTTGGAGACAAACAGGTCCAGGTCCCCATCGTTGTCGTAGTCGCCCCAGGCGCTGCCCACCGAACTGCCGCCGCCGTTGGCGGGTCGGGAAAGAATCTGATTGGTGAAGGTGCCGTCCCCGTTGTTGCGATAGAGGGCGTTATTTTGCCCGCCATAATTGGTCACAAAGAGGTCCGGATCCCCGTCGTTGTCGTAATCCCCCCAGCTTCCGCCCACCGAGAGATGGGTGTCGGTAACGATCTGCCCTTCGGTGATTTTGGTGAAGGTGCCGTCTCCGTTATTGCGATAGAGGAAATTAGCCGCGCCGGTGCCGGAGCCCAGGTTGGCATTGGCCACGAACAGGTCGGGATCTCCGTCCAGATCGTAATCCGCCCAGGCGTTGCCCAGGGAGAAGCCGCCGTCGCTAACCACTGCCCCGGTAGTTACTTTGGTAAAATTACCGGTGCCGTCGTTGCGGTACAGGGCGTTGTTCTGACCGTAATTGGCGACAAAAATGTCCAGAAAACCGTCCCGGTCGAAGTCTATCGCCGAGCAGCTCCAGGAGCGACCGCCATCGCTGACAATCGGGGTTGCGCTGACCTCCGTAAAACCGCCCGCGCCATCATTCAGGAAAAGCTGGTTGTTCTGGTCCTGATTGCTGAGCCCGTGGATCACGAACAGGTCCGGCAAACCGTCGCCGTTAAAATCCCCGCTGGTGGCCCCGTAGGAATCCCCGCTCCGGGCGGTAATGCCCAGGCTGTCCACCCGGTTAAATCCCCCCCCGTCGTTCACATAATACAGGTTCTTCTGGGATAGAAGATTGGAAACGTAAATATCCGGTAAACCGTCGTTGTTGAAATCGCTCCAAACCACCCCTTCCGAATAACCCGAATCCGGGCTGATGTCCACCCCGGTGACGCTGGTGAAGTTCTCGTGAGTGGGGTTGGCGTAAAAATCCACAATGTCGAAGCCGGAAACCAGAGAGTAGCCATCGCTCACTTCCAGGCGCCAGCTGTAGTTGCCGGGGCCGGGCAGGGCCGGGCCGGGCAGGTAAAGCAGGGTGTCGTTGATCACCTGAATCAGGGTATCCACCCCGGTTCCCCAAAGGTGGATGCGATAGGTCAGGTCCTCAGCTTCCGGATTGACGGCCCCGGACCAGCTGAAGCGCAGGTTGGCGCCGCTGAGGGAATCCCCGCTGAGGGGGGAGAGGGGCGCCCCGGCGACCGGCGATTGATTAAAGCCAACCCCTTCCGCAATGGTGATGTACTGATCCGCATCAATGTTGCGAACCACATCGACCACCCCGGTGGACCAGCGAACGATGATCGAATCCACCGTAGTTGCGCTGCCCAGGCCGAAAATGGGGCGAAGCTGATCGCTCTGGGAACAGAAGCTGCTGCCGGCGGTGATGTCCCGGATTTGCCGGGCGCCATTGCTGTAAACCTCGATGCGGCTGCTAACCCCGTAATAATTGGAGCTGACCCCCCGGGTGCGAATCCCGATCCAGTGGTTGCTGCCGCCGTCGTTGATCAGCAGAACGTTCTGGGGGCTTCCCGCGGTAAAAATATCCATCCAGCCGTCGTTGTTGAAATCCGCCAGCCCGACCGCGTCATGGCTATCTTCAAAAACACCGGCATTTACCGCGATGTCCGTGAAAGTGCCGTCCCCGTTATTGCGATAGAGGCTGTGCTGGGGAGAGGAGGTGGCGGCGTAAATGTCGATCCAGCCGTCGTTGTCAAAATCCGCTGCGGC
>JAGRBF010000643.1:3292-3722 GCA_020434205.1 Calditrichota bacterium
AGATGTTGCCCCAACTGGAGGAGCGATCGTTTACCCCGGCGGTGGCGGCGATGTTGGTGAAGGTTTCGTTGCCGTTGTTGACCAGCAGGTGATTTTCGTTGCCGCCGGGACAGGTGGCGATGAAAACGTCCGGCAGACCGTCATTGTTGAAATCGCCCCAGGACATGCCATAGGAATTCCCGTTGGTCGGCACCCCGGCGGTGGCGCTGATATTCTCGAAGCGGTCCCCGGTGGTATTTTTGAGAAGAATATTATTGCCGCGATCCTCGTCGATAAACAGATCCAGGGTGCCGTCGCGGTTGAAGTCCGCCCATCCGCAGGTCTGGGTCAACACGCTGACGTTGACGTTGGCGTCGGAATTGGCGAAAACGAAACGCCGGTTGCCCTCATTGCGAAAAAGGCGACTGGGCGAACCGAAGTTCTCGAAAAA
>JAGRBF010000643.1:3823-4951 GCA_020434205.1 Calditrichota bacterium
ATACAGGGTTCCGCGTTCGTAAATGTCCACCCAGCCGTCGTTGTTGAAATCCGCCACCGAAGTTCCCCATTCAAAGCCGTTGGCGGCTGAGGAGAGCCTGCTGCTGGCGTTGGTGAAGGTTTGGGCATTCATTGGGACACATAGCGTTGCCAAAAGCAGAAAAAACAGCAGGCTTTTGGCGGTACAATCGGGAAAACGAAGCGATTTCATCATAAAAACCTCATTTGGATACAGGGGTTGAAAAGGGGACGCCGTTTCGGGCAAAAAACCTCAGCTAACAATACCGCAAAAAATCGCAGATCCCTACGATTACTTTAGCAGCACCACTTTTTTTACCTGCGGCGCAGTGGCGCCAGGATTCGATTCCAACGACAGGGCCCGGCAGAAATAAATGCCGCCGGAGAGGGCCATGCCCTGGTTATCCGTCCCGTCCCAGCGCAGCTGATGCCGGCCGGCGCTCAGGGTCCCCTCTTTCAGAATGCGCACCTCCCGGCCCAGGATGTCCAGAATGCTCACCCGGATTTGCGCGGTCCGAAGGACGGTCAGCACCATCTCGGTCTGCCCGTTGAAGGGGTTGGGAAAGTTTTCTCCCAGCACGAACAAGCGGGGCAGGGCAGCAATGGGTTGCTCGCGGAGACCCAGGCTGGTGAAGGGATTCGCGTATTGCGGATCGGTGGTGAGGGCGGTGTCGGTAAAGGTGTGCAGAAAAGCCACCAGGGCCGTTTTTTCGCTGGCGCTGAGATCCAGATAACCGGGCCGTACATTGCCGAGATCGCGCAAGATGGGGTCCAGATTGGCGTGCGGCTGCAGGTGCTGGTCGTAGTGCTCCACCACCTCCTCCAGGGTTTGGAAACGGCCGTCGTGCATATAAGGGGCGGTGAGGGCAATGTTGCGAACCGTGGGAATCTTGAAGGTGCCGTGATGTTCCGGTTGCCCGGTTACTGCTCCAACCCCGGCATCCGTGGGAAACTGGTCCAGACCGTTGCTGGTGAAGTTGGCTGGCAGGGCCACCCCTTTTTGCACCACATGCGAATGGCAGAGAAAGCAGTTGGCGCCTCGTGGGGTGGCGTTGGGGTCCGCAAAGCGGGTAAACAAATCCATTCCCAAACGTTCCTGATCGGTGAAATC
>JAGRBF010000643.1:5127-5309 GCA_020434205.1 Calditrichota bacterium
TCCATTTCCCGGACGTCCTGAATGGGCATCAATACCTGCTCCTCCAGGGTGGGAGCGCGCAGGTCCCAAAAAAATCCCCCGACGTGGAAGGCCGTATTAAAAGCGGCCATACTGTTGCGCAGGGTGGGCAGGCCGTCCAGTCCCCGGCTGAAGCGGGCGGTATCGGCAAAGGCAAATTCCTG
>JAGRBF010000644.1 GCA_020434205.1 Calditrichota bacterium
CCTAAAGATTGCCGGGATGACGAAGTAGACATATTACAATTGACAGTCTACCAGAGCTCTTGTCTAAGCAAGAGGATTTGAAAATTTATGGCACCCGTCGGCAAACAGATCCATTCGGCAGATCAGGTGATTTGCCAAAATATTGCTGATTTGCCTTAGATGAAATCGGACAAATGACCGTTTTTGCGTATACTCCTGCTATTCCACACACAGGAGCCTTTATGAGCAGTCTGTCTCGGTTTGCCCACCTCATCAAATCCCCCCCCAATCCGGTTTACTTGCTGAAAACCGGGCTGTTGGCCTGCTTGCTGACCACCCTTACCCTGGCGCAAGCCCCGGGGAGCCACGAAAACCTGGAACTGACCGTAAAGGCGGGCGATTACTGGTGGGTTGGGGTTGTCAATCACGGCGATCGCATGCCCCTCCGGGAGGCTTATCAGGCCGATTTTAACAGCAATTACGGAAACCAGGTCCAACCCCTGATGCTTTCCAACAAAGGCGAGGTGATCTGGTCGGAGCATCCCTGGCAATTGGACTTCTCCGGCGCAAAAATCCGCATCAGCGGCCGCGTTTCTTACCACAGGGAAGGCGGCAGCCTCAAAGAGGCCTATCAATTCGCCAGCCGCACCTATTTTCCCCCTTCCGGCAAAATGCCCGACCCCCTGCTGTTTACCCACCCCCAGTACAATACCTGGATTGAGCTGATGTATGATCAGAATCAGCAGGATATCCTGACTTACGCTCAAAATATCCTGGCCAACGGCTTCCCCCCGGGGGTGCTGATGATCGATGATAACTGGCAGGAGGATTACGGCAAGTGGCTTTTCCACCCCGGGCGCTTCTCCGATCCCCAAATGATGATGGAGGACCTCCACGCCATGGGATTTAAGGTGATGCTGTGGGTCTGCCCGTTTGTTAGCCCGGATTGCGACGTTTACCGGGACCTCGCCGCCAAAAAATACCTGGTTACCGACCAAACCGGAGAGCCGGCTATTGTGCGCTGGTGGAACGGGGCCAGCGCCCTCCTGGACCTCAGCAATCCGCAGGCTTTCGACTGGTTTAAATCCCGACTGGATCAGCTGATGGCCGATTATGGGGTGGACGGGTTCAAATTTGATGCCGGGGATTTCGAATATTACGAAGGGGTCGGATCCTTTGCGCCGCAGACCACCCCCCAGGAACATTCACGCTTGTACGGGGAGTTGGGGCTTTCCTATCCCCTCAACGAATATCGCGCCATGTGGCAGATGGGCGGACAACCCCTGGCGGAGCGCCTGCGGGATAAGGGGCACGGGTTCGGGGACCTGCAGGTGTTGATCCCCAATATGCTCACCGCGGGACTGATGGGGTATGCCTTTTCCTGTCCCGATATGATCGGCGGGGGAGAGTTTACCTCTTTTCTGAATGAGGCGGTGCTGGATCAGGAATCGATTGTACGTTCCGCGCAGTGTCATGCTCTGATGCCCATGATGCAGTTTTCCGTGGCGCCCTGGCGGGTCCTGGATGATCGGCACCTGGCCGCAGTCAAAAAAGCGGTGATGATCCGGGAAAAATTCCAGGCTTATATCCTGGATCTGGCCCAAATAGCCGCCCAAAGCGGCGACCCCATCATGCGGCCCCTGGAATTCACCTATCCCGGAATGGGTTTCGAAAAAATTACCGACCAGTTTTTGTTAGGGGATCGCCTCCTGGTGGCGCCGGTGCTCGACAAAAATGCTGAAAAACGGTCGATCGTCCTTCCCCCGGGACGCTGGAAAGGGTGGAATGGTCAAATCCATACCGGCCCTCAAACGGTTGAGCTGAATGTCGGCCTGGAAGACCGGCCCTATTTTGAGCTGGTCGATTAATCGCCCCTCAAACCTTCCAACTGAACCAGGCCGTGTATTTAATTACTGACGTTACGGGCAAGAAACAATTGCCGGCCCGTTAACCGCGAA
>JAGRBF010000645.1:0-1456 GCA_020434205.1 Calditrichota bacterium
GTCCCTATGATCTTTAGATCCTAAGATGTATAGATCCTAAGCGTCTTTCGTCATAGGATCTTAGGATCGTTTTTGTCCTCGTTAGGTCCTTCCGTCCCTATGATCTTCAGATCCTAAGATGTATAGATCCTAAGCGTCTTTCGTCATAGGATCTTAGGATCTTTTTTGTCCTCGTGAGGTCCTTCTTTCCTTCCGTCCCGCTGTCCTTCTTCTACCGCACGATCATTATTTTACCGTTCTTGTCTTCTTCCCCGTCCACCACAAAAAGGTACACCCCGCTGGCAACCGGCTCGTTCTGGGAATTGTTGAGATCCCAGAAAACCCGGCGACCCTCCGGCCCCGGATCCAGAACGGTTACCCGGTCCCCGCTTCCGTTCAAAATAAGGACCTTCTTCCCGGTGGGCAAATTTTCGATGGTGATTTCGCTGGCGCGGGACCCGGGGTGCAGGGGATTGGGATAGGCGAAGGGCAGGTTTCCCCGTCCGGCCGGGTCGCTCTGGCTGGCCCGGGCGTAGAAGGTATAATCTTCCAGGGTATCGGCCTGGGCCGCCCCCTTAACCACGGCGGCATAGACCGCCTCGGCAAATGTTCCCCCGTCATAATTGAGGGCAATGCCCTCCGGAAAAGGCTCCGCGAAAGGATCGTCATCGCTGAGGCTTACCCCCTGCCAGGCATTCTGCCCGCCCTGGGATTCCAGCAGCACCTGCACCGAAGCCGCCGGGGAAACCGGAATGCGCAAAAATTCGAAGGCCAGGGTGGGAAGCTCATTTTGGAACACCGTCTGTATCCCGGTGTCGTTGCCATCCAGGGTAATGGTGGTATTAAAGGGAATATCCGGGAATCCGGCGGCATCGGGGAAAAAACGCCCCGGACGGGTTCTGCTGCCGGAATTCCCCAGCCAACCGGCCAGGCGAATCAGCTCTTCCTCAACGGAAGATCCCCGGCCGCCCAAAATCGCTTCCAAAGCCTCCAACCCCGGCCGGGCGGTGATCTCCTCCCATAGCTCCCGGGCATGGCCAAACCCGTAAAGCCGGCTCAACATAATGTAAAACACCACATCGCCGTAAAGAACCCGGGTATCCTCGAAGTTCAGGCGGGTAAGGCCAAAGTAGGAATCCAGAACCATAAAATAGTCGTTGACCTCGCTGGCCACCACTTCCTCCATAAGGGTGGCGGTGGCTTCGATAAGGCGCAGATCGGTCCACCCGCCGTTGGACGCCTCCCAGAAGCGGTACCCCAGTTGTAAAGCGTGGTTGAATTCGTGGGCGGTGGTTACCGCCAGGGCCAGGCTATCCCAGGCAATCGTATCTCCGGTAATCTCCGGGTAAGAAACAAAGGACATGTCCACGTTCAGGAAGATCTCGCTGGGAAAGTTCAGGCCGGCCCGGTTGGGGATATCCTCGTCCAGATCAAAATCGGTGAGCCCGTAGGTTCCCCGGCCCAGCCAGCGGAGATT
>JAGRBF010000645.1:1536-2806 GCA_020434205.1 Calditrichota bacterium
TCCATCCCGATCGCGGCAAATTCCACAAAATCGGGCAGTTGGTTGCCGTTGCGGTCGTATCCGGGCACCGCGTGGGTTCCCTGGGTAAAATAATTGATGGAAAAGTGCCCGGAAGGGCTGAGGTATTCCAGCTGAGCCGTTTTTTGCGCTGAGGCATCCAGAGACTGGCGGTAGGCCGCCCAGCTCGATTTCAGCGGAGCGTCCTGAGGCGCGGCAGCGGCCTCGAGGACCACCGGCAACAGACAGCGACGGTGATGATCCGGATGATCCCCCAGGCGGCTTTCCGCCAGCAAACGGGAGAACAGGTCCGGTTGGGCGGCAACAACGGCGGTGGCGAGCAGCATAAACAGCAGGCAGCGTTTCAACATGGACGGGGAATCTCCGTGGTTAACATCCGTTCCGATTTCAGCGGCCTTTTCTGGCCGTTCCCCCATTTCCGATCCCGCTTACCCGGCACTCAACCGCGGTGTTTGTCCTTAAAGACCAGGGTCAGAGGGACCCCTTTAAATCCCCAGTTGGCCCGCAGCTGGTTTTCCAGAAAACGGCGGTAGTTGTCCGGGATGAGTTTGGGGTGATTGCAGAAAAAGCCGAAGATCGGGGGACCGGCCTTCAACTGGGTGATGTAGTTGATCTTGATTTCCTTGCCGCGCACCGCGGGGGGACTGTTGCGGTGAATGAGCGGTTGAAAAAAATCGTTGAGGTCCCGGGTGCGGACTTCCTTGCGGCTTTCCTCGTACACCTCGGTGGCCAGATCCAGCAGTTTGAAAAGGCGCTGCTTTTCGGTAACCGAGGTGTAAATCCGGGGAATAAAAATATTTTCCCCGAGGCGTTCCTCGATGTCCAGCTCCCATTCCTTCATGGTGCTGTTGTCTTTTTCGATCAGGTCCCATTTGTTAATGGCGATAACCACCCCTTTGCGCGCCTGAACCGCTTCCGAGATCACCCGGGCATCCTGACGGGTAAATCCCTCCGAGGCATCCACAAAACACAGCACCACATCCGCCCGTTCGATGCTGCGCATGGTGCGAAGCTGGCTGTAGAAGAGGACGTTTTCCTGAACCTTGGCTTTGCGCTTGAGCCCGGCGGTGTCGATGAGCAGGTATTTGCGGTTCTGATAATTGAGATCCGAGTCGATGGGATCGCGGGTGGTGCCGGCCACCGGGGTAACGATAACCCGCTCCCGGCCCAGCAGGGTGTTCACAAAGGAGGATTTACCGACATTTTCCTTGCCGATTACCGCCAGCTTGATGCGATCCTCTTCGTCGTCCTG
>JAGRBF010000646.1 GCA_020434205.1 Calditrichota bacterium
GTTTCCACCTGCGAAAATGATCCCCATCTGGCCCGGCTGGTCAATTTTAGTACCACTTCAACCCTGGCGGAAATCAGCGTTCGCCTGGGCGCCAGGATAATTTACCTTTCCACGGATCAGGTGTTCGATGGGGGAGAGGGGAATTACCCGGAAACCCACTTGCCCATCCCCGGGCATGTTTACGGCAAGACCAAGTTGGGCGGGGAAATGGCGGTTTTAACGGCCGGAACGGATGGGCTGGTTTTGCGCAGTTCCCTGATGTACGGGCCCGCCATCAATGGTAAAGACACCTTTACCAGCACCATGATAAAAAACCTGATTGCCGGAAAAGCGGTAACCCTTTTTGAGGACGAAATCCGCAATCCGGTCTGGGTGCGGGATGCCGCCGAGGTCGTCTGGGAGCTTGCCCAAAGCACTGCCAAAGGGGTGCTGAATCTGGGGGGACCGCAGAAATTATCCCGCCTGGAGATGGGACAGATTATCTGCAAATACCTGGACCTGGACGAAAAGCTTATTCGCCCAAGCACCATCGCCCAAAGTGGCATAACGACCTTCCGCCCCGCCGATTGTTCCATGAATCTGGATAAGTTCCACTCAATAATCGGCCGTATGCTCCACCCAATATCGCTTGAGACGCTGGAAGAGTTCCGGTAGGATATTGTCCAGATCTTGTTCCCGGGACATGCGCCTGACCCCAAATACCCCCGCGAAAATCATCAGTGTAAAAAGGATTCCCATCGATTGCGGCCAATCCGCAGCGGGCCGTGCCGTGATAAAACGCCGTATATCCGGCGGTCTCTTAATGCGCAGATTACGGTGATCCCCAATGGGCATAAATCCGGCCCAATAAAAAGGCAGGGTCTTGGCGCCGCGGGCTTTTTTCAGATAATCCAGCTTGGCTTTGCGCAACGCCTGGGCTTTGTCCAGGCCGTTGTACATCTCCCGGTAAAAGCCGGACATGACCAGAGATGTGGATTCGTCGTTGGCCGGCCAAAGGCTAACCACCAGACTGTTGCAACCGGCCGCTGAAAATCCCCGCGAGAGGCTCATAATGCCCTCCCCGCGATTCATACCCCCGTAAGCGGTGTTGCAGGCGCTCAGGACCGTCATCCTGGCGGCGAGATTCATTTGATAAACCTCCCGAATCAGCATAATGCCATCGTCCTGGGGATCTATCTCGGAGCGGCGGTGCAAAACCAGCTTGGAGCGCTGGGGGAATTCGTCGTTGATAAAAACGTGGGTGGCCAGGTGCAAAACCCCAAAGCGCTCGGCGTGATCCCGGAAGTGGTTTTCGTTGGCCATTTCCAGCAGAATGCGATCGGTGTCCCCCTCCTTGGCGATCCGTTCCAGCTCCTTGACCGTCCAGGGCAAATCGATTAAGAGGCTCAATTCGGTAGAGTCCAACTGGATCAACTCGAAGGGAGACCCGGGGATTTGTCCGGTGGCGGTACTACTCAGCAGGAGGCCGAAGCACAGGGCCGTTGCCAGGAAAAAACGGGTCAAAATGGAAATCGCTATTTTCATAAAAAACAAATTTTTAATGAATATTCTTAATGGTGTTGCGAATCTCCCGGGCATCTTCAACAAAAAGATTGGGTTCCCGTTCCAGCAACCTCAGCAGCGAATCCGCCTTGGTGTAATTCCCCAGTTTATAGTGTCCCAGGGCCTGGTACCAGTGGAGCGGCTCCCTCAAACTGAAGCGATTGGTTTCTTTAATGCGCTGGAAACGACTGACCGCTGCATCGGGCTGGTCAAACTTCAACAAGATAACCCCACTGTAGAACAAGGCAATGGGTTGCTCAGGATCATCCGCTAAAACAGCGTTAAAGAGGGCCAGGGCCTGCCGGTAATTCTGTTGGGTGTAAAGGCCCAGGGCGTTCTTAACTGCCTCGGGAAGGGTATTGCCGCGAATGGTCGAGACCAGATCCGGATAGGGACGGAAATATTCCTGGAGAATATCCCGCTCCACCCCGGGAGACCTCAGCAAACCGAAAGCGAGGGCCAGCATCAGAATGGCTGCTGCGGCAAGGCCGAATGCCAGGGAGGATGATCGGTTTTTTGGCCGCACCAGGGTCTTTTGTAAACGTCCGTCCAAATCGGAAATGATGCCGTCAAAACGCTGGGCCGAACCGAGTTGCTGCAGCCCTTCCGCCGCTTCGAGGTCGAAGGGGGAGGATTCCAACTGCGTCTCAAAGGCTGCTTCCTCTGCAGGACTCAGTTTTTGATCCAAAAAATTGCGGATCTGTTCCCGGCTGATATTGGCGGAGGGACGCCGGGAGTTGCGCAGGTTAAACAAAGGTTTCACAGTAATTGACTCCTGTTATTCAAGATCCTCTTCAGATTTCGTTTGCCGTTTTGGATATGGCTTTTGACTTCCCCGGGACTGAAACCGGTCATCACGGCAATTTCCTTATACCGCTTTCCCTCATAAAAAAAGAGCTCCAGGCACCGGCGTTGCTCCTCACCCAGAGTGTCGATGGCCTCCTGGATTTCAATGCGCGTTATTTCCTGACCGTTAGGCAGGAGTGCGGACCAATCATCCTGGGTCAGTATCCGGCTAACCTGCCGGGTAATCTGGTCCTCCATGGTGCTGACGCTCAGACGCCTTTCCTGGCGCAATATCATCAGACAGTAGTTCCTGGAAACGGAATACAGCCAGTTCTTGAAATTTTTGATTTCATACTGATCCAGGGAGGAGGTTAGCTGCTCGAAGATATCCATAACCGCATCTTTGCTGGCTTCTTCCTGCTTGAGATATTTCAGCGCGATGCCCAAAACCAGGTGGGTATAACGGAAAAACAGCTCACCTACTGCTCCCATATCCCGATGCTCCCGGTAATATTCCACCAATTGCTCATCGCTCATTTTTGCAAAGCGCTTGCCCTTGAACAAACTACTTTCCCCTCATCGCTTATTTCTCCTAATTACTTGCCCGGGGCTTCCTTTTCCCGTATTTTTATTTAACTCCGACAGATCGTCGCAATCGCATTAATGAGAATAACAAAATTCACTTAAACCGCAAATGCCGGAAGTGCTTTTTTGCACTTTGATGAATGCCCTTTATTGAATAGATGCAAAACGGGGCAAAATTCCATAAAAAAAATGGTATGATTGAAAATTTATTGGTTGTGGAATTTGCCAGTGTCCTGGCGGGGCCGGCGGTGGGGATGTTTTTCGCCGAACTGGGCGCCCGGGTCATCAAGGTCGAAAATCGCGGGACCGGTGGGGACGTAACCCGCAGTTGGGTTTCCCGGGAGGAAAGCCCCGTAGGGGCTACAGCCTATTTCAGCGCGGTGAATTGGGGAAAGGAATCCATTTGCCTGGACCTGCACAGTCGGGAAGATCACGCCGTGGCCATGCAACTGGTGGAACGGGCTGATATTGCCCTGGTGAGCTTCAAACCGGGCGATGTTGAAAAACTGGGCCTGGATTACCCCGCCCTGAAAGCGCGCAACCCCCGCCTGATTTACGCCCGGGTCAGCGGTTACGGAACCGATGATCCCCGCACCGCTTACGACGCCATCTTGCAGGGCGCCTGTGGTTTTTCCCACATGAACGGGGAAGCGGATCGCCCCCCGCAAAAGATGCCGGTTGCCCTGATCGACCTGCTCGCCGCTCATCAACTAAAGGAGGGGATTCTCCTGGCCCTCCTCAAAAGAACTGCTACCGGCAACGGCTGCCAGGTCCATACCTCTCTGCTGAAATCCGGTATTGCCAGTCTGGCCAATCAGGCCACCAATTATCTGGTGGCGGGAAAAATTCCCGGCCGGATGGGTTCCGCTCACCCCAATATCGCACCCTATGGAACCGCTTTCCGCACCGGGGACGGCCTTGAGGTGGTGCTGGGGGTCGGAAATGATGCGCAATTCCGGCGATTGTGTGCAATTCTTGAC
This sequence comes from Calditrichota bacterium, assembly GCA_020434205.1. GTDB lineage: Bacteria > Calditrichota > Calditrichia > RBG-13-44-9 > J075 > JAGRBF01. The sequence goes on from JAGRBF010000646.1 coordinate 3,894, forward strand.
CTGAATGACCTGGCCGAGCACCCCCATTTTGCCACTAACGCGGCGCGGGTTGGCAACCGCCAAACCCTGGAAGAAAAAATAGCCCGGCAAATTGCCAACTGGAATGGGGATAAACTTTTGAAAACGCTCGCGGAGCAAAAAATCCCCGCCGGCCCTATCTTGAACATGGAGCAGGTTTTTGCCCAGAAAGGGGCCCGGGAATTGCTGATCCGGTCGGCTCCGGATGGGACTGAAGGCCTGATCGGTCTGCGTACCGTGGCCTTTGAACTGGATGGCCAAACTCCGCGACAACTCTCGCCGCCCCCCGCCCTGGATGAGCATGGTGAGCAGATTCGGCGCTGGCTTTCCGGTCGGGAAAAAGGTTAGGCAACGTGCCTTTGGCGTGTTTTTTGTATAAGCCTTTTACCAAATGTTGTTGTATGAAAATGAGAAAAACGGTCCTATATTCCGCTCGTAGAAATAGCGTCGGAATTTGTGTGTCCCTTCGTTGCGCTGATATTCGGGAACGACCTTGATCTTTAACAACTGATTCGTATGGATAGTAAGCGGCATTTTCAACTGGTTCAGGAAACCACTGTGCCGGAACTCCAGGCACAGGTTTTTCGCTATCGTCATCTCAAAACCGGTGCCGAGGTTCTTTCGGTGGTTTGCGATGATGACAACAAGGTTTTCGGCATCACTTTCAAAACTCCCCCGCCGGATTCCAGCGGTATTGCCCATATCATGGAACACGCGGTTCTTTGCGGCTCCCGAAAATATCCCGTCAAGGAACCGTTTGTGGAACTGCTGAAGGGTTCTCTGAAAACCTTTCTCAACGCTATGACCTACGCGGACAAAACCGTCTATCCCGTGGCCAGCGCCAACCTCAAAGACTTTTATAACCTGATGGATGTTTACCTGGATGCGGTTTTCTTCCCGAAAATCTCCCCGGAAATCCTTCAGCAGGAAGGATGGCATTACGATGTCAGTCCGGATTCCGGCAGCCTCAAGTTCAAAGGGGTGGTTTACAATGAAATGAAAGGGGCCTATGCCTCACCCGGGCGCGCTATTTCCCGCACCTCCATCCGGGCGGTGTTCCCGGATACCATTTATGCCCACGATTCCGGGGGAGATCCGGAAGAAATACCAACCCTGAGCTACCAGAATTTTAGAAAATTCCACGAAGAATTCTACCACCCCTCCAACGCCAGATTTTTCTTTTACGGTGATGACGATCCCGGCCAGCGGCTGGTTCGCCTGTCCGAATATCTGGAGACCTTCTCCGCCCGCAACATTAACTCGGACATTGTCCTTCAGGCACCTTTTATGGCGCCACGCCGCCTGGAAGAACGTTATCTGACCGGGGACGGCGGCCATGGACCTCAGGGGGCGGTTACCGTTAACTGGGGTTTCCCGGAGATTGTCGGCACCGAAGCACGCCTGCGCCTGAGCATCCTGAATTACCTGCTGCTGGGAACCCCCACCGCCCCGCTCCGGAAAAAATTGATCGATTCCGGCCTGGGCGCCGATCTTTCCGGCGGGGGATTCCACACCGGACTGCGCCAGCCGTTTTTCTCCACCGGGCTGAAGGGGATAGACCCGCAGCTTGCCGATCGTATTGAGGAATTGATTCTGGTCGAATTGGAACGCCTTTCCCGGGAAGGTTTCGCCCGGGACAGCGTGGAGGCGGCCCTCAATGCCTACGAGTTCAATTATCGCGAAAACAACACCGGCGCCTATCCCAGGGGTTTGAGCCTGATGCTGCGGGCCCTCTCCGGCTGGTTGCACAACGATAATCCCATCGAGCCGCTTTTTTATGAAAAACCCCTGACCCACCTGCGCACCCAACTGCTTGGCAACCCGGAGATTTTCGGCGTTTTGATCCGCGAATTGTTCCTGGAGAATTCCCATCGCGCCACGGTGGTGTTTAAGCCGGACCCCAATATGGCGCGCGAACGGGAAGACCTTGAAAAAGAGAAGCTGGAAAAAACCTTTGCCACCCTCAGCACAGGGGAAATCGAAACGCTTGCCGCCCAGGCCCGGGACCTTCGCATACTGCAGAGTACCCCGGACAGCCCCGAAAATCTGGCCGCTATTCCCAGCCTGACCCGCGGGGACCTGGACCCCAAACATCGCGCCATTCCCAATACCGTTAACCGGATCGGCACCAATACCGCCCTTTTTCACGACCTCTTTACCGGGGGCATCGTTTACCTGAAGGTGGCCTTCCCCATTAACGGCCTCCCCGGACATTTGCTGCCGTACCTGCGTCTGTTTGGGCGTTTTCTGCTGGAGGCGGGTACCCATACCTCCACCCCGCAACAAATAACCGAGCGCATAGACCGCTATACCGGCGGGATCTGGCGCTCCAACCTGACCCTGGCGGATGAAACCGGGCGGGCCAGTTCCTGGCTCACCTTCAACGCCAAATGCCTGCATCAGCGAATTCCGGAAATGATGGAGCTGCTGGCGGAAATCCTGCGGGAAGCCCGGCTGGATAACAAGGCCCGCTTTCGCCAGATCGTCCTGGATGTAAAGTCCTCTCAGGAAAACAGTCTGTCCGCAGCCGGACACCGCCTGGCCCTGAGACGCCTGGCCGCCGGAAGGCACCAGAGCGCCTGGCTGCGCGAAGCTATGGGGGGCATCGAACATCTCTTTTTCCTGCGGGAACTGGTGGAGCGAATCGATCGCGACTGGCAGGG
>JAGRBF010000647.1 GCA_020434205.1 Calditrichota bacterium
AAAAGCATACCGGGGTGACGGTCCAGAGGCCCCAAAAGGCCCAAAATTCAACAATTTAGATGATTGTCAACACGCCCTAATACTTATTTTCTGTTATTAACCGCGAAAACACGAAGGCGCGAAATTTATTGGGGTTTCGTTCTTGCCTTAAAACGAAATGCCCGTTGGCAAAAAAAGACCCCCGGGTTGTTGCAGGGAACCCACCCCCGGGCCATTCAGGGAATAACCGATTTCCCGATCACGTGGCGGATCAATCCGGATTCGTTTTCGTGATATCGTGGAATAACAACCTGCATAACATCAATTAAAATTGAGAGATAAACGGTGCAGGGGCACCGCTCCGGTCAGAAAGAGAAAGTCCATGGCCCAAATTGCGGCAGGACTGAGTATATTATCAAAAATGGTTTGCCGCAAATTGAAAAATCAAAAACTGAGGCGTGGCTTACCGTTGGAAAAAAGATTGCCGAAATTGATGGTTAAGACGAGTTGTTGATATGAAAATCGCCGTTTTGTTATCCGGAGGGGTGGACTCCTCGGTCGCCCTCAACCTCTTGAAGGATGAAGGGCATGACCTAACCGCCTTTTACCTGAAAATCTGGCTTCAGGAGGAGTTCTCTTTCCTGGGCGACTGCCCCTGGGAGGAGGACCTGAGCTACGCCCGGGCGGTTTGCCAGCAGGCCGGGGTGCCGCTGGAGGTGGTCAATATGCAGGACGAATACTGGAACAGCGTAATCGCCTACACCATTCGCGAAATCGAAGCGGGGCGAACCCCCAATCCGGATATGTTTTGCAATAACCTGGTCAAATTCGGGCAGTTCCTGGACAAAATCGATCCGGCTTATGAAAAGGTTGCTTCCGGCCATTACGCCCGCGTGGAGCCGCATTCGGGGCAATTCCGCCTGATGCGGACCCCGGATGCGATTAAGGATCAGACCTATTTTTTGGCCTATCTGAGTCAGCAGCAACTTTCCCGCGCCCTCTTCCCCCTGGGCGAGCTCACCAAACAACAGGTGCGGGATTATGCCCGCCAATACGACCTGCCCACCCAGAACCGCCGGGACAGCCAGGGATTGTGTTTTCTGGGACAGATCAAATTTTCCGATTTTGTGAAGGAGCATCTGGGGGTGCGCCGCGGAGAGCTGGTGGAGGCGGACAGCGGCGAGGTGCTGGGGGAACACGACGGCTATTATTATTACACCATCGGGCAGCGTCAGGGATTGGGATTGAGCGGGGGACCCTGGTATGTGGTGGAGAAGGACATCCCCAACAACCGGGTGCTGATTTCCCGGCGGCAGGATATGGAAAACAAATACCGGGATTCTTTCTGGACCGGGGAATTCAACTGGATTTCCGGCCGCAAGCCGGAGAAAGAAAACCTGCAGGTAAAGGTTCGCCACGGGGCCAAAATCTACAACTGCCGCCTTTCCTTTGAGCGGGAAAACCGGGCTCTGGTGCAACTGGACCAGGCCGATCAGGCCGGGATCGCCTCCGGGCAGTTTGCCGTTTTTTACGATGATCTGCACTGCCTGGGCGCCGGGGTGATTCTGGATTAAGCCATGCGCTTCACGATCTCGTGATGGTTGATCATCACATGGCTGAGGTAGGTGGTGGACTGTTCGATGTCGGGAATCCGGCCGTACGGTTCGTAGCGCCCGCTGGCCCGGGTGCTGGAAAGCCCGGCGTTATAGCTGATGGTGGCGGCCAGGATGTTGCCGTTGCGGGAGCGCAAGGCGCGGGCCATCATCAAACACATGCCGAAGGCCGGTTTTTTGTAGGTAAACCGTTCGTCGAAGCCCAGGATAAAATCGAGGTCCTGCTGCCGGAAAATGCTGCGCCCTTCCACGTTGGCCCGCAAATATTGCCGGAAATTTTCCATTGCCTCCCGCTCCTGGCGATGGTAGGTGTCTATCTGCTCCCGATATAACACAAATTTTTCCGCCGCCTGTCGCTCGGCTTTACTGGGTTTATTGATGATAATGTCCAGGGCTTTGTCCAGAGTAAAGGTTTCCGCCGGACGTGCCTTGCGCTGATAGTTACGGCGCTCCCGGCGCAGCCGGTAGTATTCTTCCGCCGCCCCGGCCAGTTCGGTTTCCCGGTATGGGGGGCGGGTATGTTCCGGGCGGGTGCCCCCGCACAGCATCTCGTATTCCTCGGCGGTGCCCTGGATAAACTGGCAGATCCCCACTGCCAGAGCCCGGGACACCGCAAATTCATAAAAATAGGATTCTTTCATCATCTGGGCCATCATCCAGGCCGGATCCAGCGGATAGGTCTTGGCGGCCCGGCGCACCCCTTCCGTTAACCAGAAGATGATGTTGCGAATCCGGACCTCCATATCCACTTTGCCGAAAGGTTGCTCCCAGACCGGCATGGGCTCCTGGCTGTAAAAATGCTGAAGGGTTTCCAGAACCGCCCGGGTAAGGCGGGCTTTATAGGGCTCGGATTGAAAGTCGGCTCCGGCAGGAAAGGCCCGGGGGAGGATCACCTGAATGGGGGAATGCCGGTTGCCGGAAAGTTCGTTGGCGGCAGCAGTGCGCAGGTCGGCCAGGGACAGGGCGGCCAGGCCGGCAAAGCCGGTCAGGAACTGTCGGCGGTTTTGTTTCATGCAGTATTCTCTCGCCTCGATAAACGATCCACCCCTGTAAATTATGGCATGCAAAATAGGATCGCTGCCGGGTAATCACAAATTTCCAAACGGGATTGGCGACTTTTCAATTACGAAGCTGATGTTACCCATAAACCACCAAGCCGCGAAGGGCGCCAAGTTTGGTTTTCCCTGTTCGTCATCCCGGCAATCTTC
>JAGRBF010000648.1 GCA_020434205.1 Calditrichota bacterium
TGGTGGTTAAGGGTCTGGCGGGTTTTACTAAACCAGTTTACTTTAAGCTTTATCCAGGGAAGGAAACGGCTTTTGATGGGGATAAAGTTATGGACCGAAAGTTCAACTTTCTGCTGATTGACGATAATTCGGCCGACAATTTTTACCACAAAATTGTCATCGACAATACCAGTCTGGCAGCCAGCGTGCTGGATTTCCAATACGCGGAAAAAGCCCTCAAGTACTTTCGCGAAAGCGAGGACCCGCCCGCAGACATCGTTTTTCTGGACATCAACATGCCGCGCATGAGCGGATTTGAATTCATGAGCTTCTTCAGGGATTTGCCGGAGCAAATTATCAAAAAAACCAAGATCATTATGCTGACCACCTCACTCAATCCCGCCGATCGGGACAAAGCGGGGAGCATGGCGGATATCATCAGTTTCAAAAACAAACCGCTCAGAGAAGAGGATGTGTATGAAATCGTTCGGGACCATTATTCCGACCTGAACTAGCTCATTTTCCGCTTACGGCTGCCGTATCACCATTTTTTCATATTGCCTTTTCCTCCAAATTTAATGTTTAACCCGGGTCTTTCCGGAAATCTCTTCCGGAAAGCAAAATAATGCAACCCTGTATACTCTGCGGCGTATGAAGCACTATGAAAGAGGAAATGAGCTGCCCTTATCCCTTAACCGAGTTTTACCAGAAGCAGACTTCCCAACCTCCCCGGTTTTTTCAGATTCCCCCTCAGGCCTTACCCACTTTTTTTGCCGAACTGCTGTGGCACGATCAGGATATGACGCCTACCCTGGAAAAATTCCACGGGGAAAAGCTCAGCCTCAATTTGATCGGCCGGATTCTTCGGGACAACGTTTTGCTGCGGGAGGTAACCCTGGTAACCCCGGAAAACCTGGCAGTGGAATTCGGCGCCATTCACATTAATTTGCAGTGTTTTCCGGAAGAAGCCCGGGAACTTATCCTGGCCTGTCACCGTCCACTCGGAACCATCCTGGCCGATTTTGCCCTCCCACACTTCGGACATCCCGAACAGTTTTTTACGGTGCGCGCCGATGCCTTAATGGCAGAAACCCTGAGCATACCGGTTGGCGAAATTTTGTACGGGCGTACCAACTGTATTCGAAACGACCGGGAAGAGCCCATGGTGAACGTGGTCGAAATTATTCCCCCCAAACCAAAGGTGAGCTGAAACCATGCACCGGACTGATTCTGAAGAATTTGATGTGGTTATCGTTGGCGGCGGCCCTGCCGGAAGTGCCACCGCTGCCAATCTGGCCATTATGGGGAAAAAGGTTGTGGTACTGGAAAAAGAGGCTTTCCCCCGCTACCATGTTGGCGAATCCCTGATCCCGTATTGTTATTTCCCCCTGGAAAAAATAGGGATGGTCGACAGGCTAAAATCTTCCGGTTATACCAAAAAGTACAGCGTACAATTCGCCGGAATGAGCGGCAAGATCTCGCGACCCTTCTATTTTTACGAACATCTCGACCACGATGCCGCCCGCACCTGGCAGGTAAACCGGGATTCTTTTGACCGGGAAATGTTGGAGAATGCCCGGGAAAAGGGCGCGGAAATTCGCATGGGATGGCGCGCCAAAGATCCCCTTGTCGAGGACGGTTATCATGTAGGCGTTCGCGCCGTAAACGGATCAGGGGAGGAGGCGGTTTTTCGCGCCCCCATTACGGTAGACGCCAGCGGTCGCAACGGATTTTTAATGACCCGCAACGGCTGGCGCATTC
>JAGRBF010000649.1:0-4388 GCA_020434205.1 Calditrichota bacterium
TTTCCCCGGGATTGATGCGCAGGGCGTGGTCCCCGGCGGTGATTTCGAATTTGTGGTTATGGCCGAAGCAAACCACGTCGAAGGTGCGCTCCCGGCTGATCATCGCGGCCACCGTATCAAAATGGGTGAGGGCGATGGAGCGGCCGCCCCGTTCCATCTCGCAGATTTCTCCGTGAAGGGTGATGTTGGGAAAATCCTGGCTGAGGCGGGTAATGCGGAATAAATCCCCATCGTTGTTTCCGAAAACGATCTGAATGGGGCCGGGAAATCCCTCCCCCAGATCCTTGATAATAAACGGAGAGCAGAGGTCCCCGCAGCAGAAGATCTCGTCGATTTCTTCCTGTTCGATTCTTTGGAGCGCTTTGCTCAGCAACTGGCGATGATCGTGAATGTCCGAGATAATGGCGATGCGCATGGTCTTCCCTTAATGTGATTGACTTATGTAGGGCCTTGTGGTTACATTTGCAGGTTTAAATGATGCGTGCGGCCGGACATTTTGTTGCAGGGCGCATATTGCCCGGCAGACCGGCGGTGTATAATCCGCAATTTGGCTGGCCTGAAATTTGACTGAGAGCAATTCTGACCCTATGCAAAATATACGTAACTTTTGTATCATTGCCCATATTGATCATGGGAAATCCACCCTGGCAGACCGTCTGCTGGAGTTTACCGGCGCCCTGGACAATCGCCAGATGCAGGCCCAGGTTCTGGACAGCATGGACCTGGAACGGGAGCGGGGCATCACCATTAAATCCCACGCCATCCGCATGGATTATACGGCCCCGGACGGACAATCCTACATCTTTAATCTGGTGGATACTCCGGGGCACGTGGATTTCGCCTACGAGGTGAGTCGCTCTCTGGCCGCCGCGGAGGGAGCATTGCTGCTGGTGGATGCCGCCCAGGGGGTGGAAGCCCAGACCATCAGCACCCTCTACCAGGCCATCGACAACGATCTGGTCATCATTCCGGTGATCAACAAGATCGACCTGCCCAGCGCCGAAATTGAAAAAGTCTCCCAACAGATTGTCGATCTGATCGGCTGCGATGCGGATGAGATCCTCCATGCCAGCGCCAAAAGCGGCCTGGGTATCACCGAGATCGTCCAGGCGGTTATCGACCGCGTTCCCCCGCCCCAAGGCAATCCGGACGGACCGCTCCAGGCCCTGATTTTCGATTCCCAGTTCGACGCCTACCGCGGGGTGATTGCCCTGGTAAAGGTTTTTAACGGTGAATTGAAACCGGGGCAGGGCATTCGTTTCCTGGCCACCGGACGGGATTTTGAGGTGGAGGAGGTGGGGAGTCTGCTGCTGAAGCGGGTTGCCCAGAAAAGCCTCGCCACCGGTCAGGTGGGTTACCTGATCTGCGGCGCAAAAGATGTGCGCAATATTAAGGTCGGCGATACGGTAACCCTCACCAAAAACGGCGCCCCCGAACCGCTGCCCGGCTACCGCCAGGTGAAGCCGATGGTCTTCGCGGGAATTTATCCGGTAGACAGCCAGGACTTCGAGGACCTGCGCCTGGCTCTGGAGAAGCTGGTGCTCAACGACTCCTCCCTGCTCTACGAACCGGAGACCTCCTCGGCTCTGGGGTTTGGCTTCCGCTGCGGTTTCCTGGGACTTTTGCACATGGAAATTGTTCAGGAGCGCCTGGAGCGGGAATTCGACCAGACCATCATCGTAACCACCCCCAACGTAATTTACCGGGTAACCACCACGGACGGCAAGGTGCACATGGTAGACAATCCCAGCCGCATGCCGGACCCGGTGCGCATCGAGATTCTGGAAGAACCGTATATCGACGCCCATATCATTACCCCGCCGGAATACATCGGCAATATTATGAAGCTGGTCACCGAAAAGCGCGGGATGCTCAAGAACCAGTCTTACCTGGATCCCACCCGGGCGGACCTTCATTATCACCTGCCGTTGGCGGAGGTGGTTTTCGACTTCTTCGACCGCCTCAAGTCCAACACCCGGGGATACGCCTCTCTGGATTACGAATTTATGGGATACCGGGAGTCCAAGCTGGTAAAGCTGGATATCCTGATCAACGGGGAAATCCTGGACGCTCTGTCCATTATTGTTCATAAGGACAAGGCCTACGAAAACGGTCGCTTGGTTTGCCAGAAGCTTCGCAAAATTATTCCCCGGCAAATGTTTGAGGTAATTATCCAGGCCGGGATCGGCAATAAGATTATTGCCCGGGAAACAGTAAAGGCTCTGCGGAAGAACGTACTGGCCAAGTGTTACGGCGGGGATATCTCCCGTAAGCGCAAACTTCTGGAGAAACAGAAAGAGGGTAAAAAGCGTATGAAGCAGGTAGGCCGGGTGGAAATCCCCCAGGAGGCCTTCCTGGCAGTGCTTTCCACCGACGAATAAGCCTAAATCAGCAATAAAAACAGACAGCTATCTTTGATAACCGCTTGCCGGATTAGAGCCGAGCAGAGATCCACGATTGGTTTTTTTCCCGCTGCCTTCACACGGAGATCGATTTTTGACGGCGAAAGAAAAACGTTCCGACACATTTAAAGCCCTGATGATTGCCCTGCTGGCCGCCCTGGTGCTGCGCCAGTTCGTCCTGGCCTCCTACAACGTGCCCACCGGTTCCATGAAAGACACCATCATGGTGGGCGATTTTATGTTCGTCAACAAGTTTGTATACGGGGCCCGGACCCCGGTTTGGCTGGGAATCCCCTTCACCGATATCGGGGTGGCGTTGCCCTATTTCAGCTTTCCGGCCATTATCGAACCGGAACAATACGACATTATCGTGTTCGACTGGCCGGAGGGAATCCATCTGGACTACATCAAACGCTGTGTGGCGGTTGGGGGACAGACCGTGGAAGTGCGCGGTGAGAAACTGTTTATCAACAACGAGCCGGAAGGGCGTTTGACCCCGGTAGGGCGCAAATACGACCGGGACATGGGGCGAAATGTCGATTACACCCGGGTGGACCTCCCCAATGACGACGACAATTACGTAATCCGCCACGTTTCCGCCTACAACAACCGCCGCAACTTCGGCCCCATTACCGTCCCCGAAAACCAGTTTTTTATGATGGGCGATAACCGGGACAACAGCCTGGACAGCCGCAGCTGGGGCGGGGTGCGCCGCGATCAGATCGGCGGCAAACCACTGATGATCTGGTTCTCCTGGAACGGCGACGCCCCGGCCTACAAGTTTTACGACAAAGTGCGCTGGGATCGCCTGGGCATGATTCTTCGTTAATCATGGAAACCGCAGGCCTATACCTTCATATCCCCTTTTGCCACGCCAAATGCGAGTACTGCGATTTTTATTCGATCACGGTGCTCGATCAGATGGAGCAGTTTTGCCGGATGCTGGAGAAGGAGCTTCAGCTGCGCGCCGCCGAAGGCCAAACCTACCAATTTGAAACCATTTTTCTGGGGGGCGGCACCCCCTCGTTGCTTTCCGAAAAGCAGCTCTCGGGAATTCTGGAAACCGTATATCGCTATTACCGGATTGCCCCCGATGCGGAAATTACCATGGAGAGTAATCCCGGTACCCTGGACGCCGCCAAGCTGAAGGCCATTCGCAAGGCGGGCATCAACCGCCTGAGCATGGGGGTACAGAGCTTTCAACCGGCGGAATTACAGGCTCTGGGGCGAATTCACAGCGTGGCGGAGGTGCTGGAAAATTTCGGGAATGCCCGCGCGGCCGGGTTCGGGAATATCAACCTGGATCTGATGACCGCTTTTCCCGGGATTACCCCGGACAGTTTTCAGAAGAGCCTGGAACAGGCCCTGGCCCTGCAGCCGGAACACCTCTCCTGTTATACCCTGATCTTCGAACCCAATACCGTTTTGTACAAACGCATGCAGCTTGGGGAGGTCTCACCATTGGGCGAGGAAGAGGAGGCCGGTTATTACGAACAGGCCCGCATCTTACTCGAAGCCAATGATTATCAGCAATACGAAATTTCCAACTTTTCCCGCGGGGCTAAGCGGGTTTGCCGTCACAATCTCATTTACTGGCGGCATTATCCTTATCTGGGCTTCGGTCCCTCGGCACATTCTTTCGACGGCCGGCGTCGTTTTGCCAATCAGCGTTCCCTGATGGTATATCTGAAGAAATTGGGTGCAGGGCAGCTGGCGGTGGATTTTGAGGAACAGCTGACCGATCAGCAGCGCATGTTCGAGTATATTTTCCTCAATCTGCGTTTGAGAAGCGGCATTCCCCTCGCCGATTTTGAGGCGCGTTTCGGCACCTCCCTGGATGCGGCATTTCCCCAAAGCATCCGGGAACTTCGGGAAAGCTCGCTGATTGAATATCAGGAGGGGCATTTGCGTCTGACCTCCCAGGGGTGGCTGCTGGCAGACAGCGTAGCGGCGCGGTTTTAGGTGGTTGTGTGGTTGTGTGGTTGT
>JAGRBF010000649.1:4490-7256 GCA_020434205.1 Calditrichota bacterium
CTAACCACCTAACCACCTAACCACCGTTCTACCAAATCTTGATTCTACAGTCGGATTTCCCCATGGCAAAAATCGGATTCTTAATACTTATTCTTACACTCTCCCTGCTTGCCCAGCAGATGACCCCCCAGCAGGCTCAGCAGAACCGGGACCGGCAGCGCCTGCGCCTGGCCCAGCGATATCAACGCAATAACGACCACGCCCAGGCCATTCTCATTCTGCGCACCCTCTACGAACGTTCTCCCGGGAATCCCCAATACTACCGGGAGCTGCTGGATTCCTACCTTCAGCTGTCCATGCTGGAGGAAGCGGCGGCTCTGGTGGCCCTTCAAAAGGGGCAGGATCCGGACAATCCCCAGTACGAAATTGACCGGGGGACCTTGCTGATCAAAAGTGACGATCGCGAGGGAGCCCTGCGCGTCTGGGAAGGGGTGCTTCAGCAATACGGCGATCAGGTGCGCTTTTACACCCAGGTTGCCGGCGCCATGCGTTATAACCGGCTCTATGAGGAGGCGGAAAAAACCTATCTGGAGGCTTACCAGCGCCATCCTTCCCAACATTATCTGCTGAAAACTTTGGGGGATTTCCAGGCCCAGCGCCTCAAGTTCCGCAAAGCCCTGGAAACCTATCTCGCCTTTCTGGAAAAGGAGCCCGGCGGCCTGGAAGGCATTTCCCGCCAGGTTTTGAGTTTCCGGGTGGAGGGACTGGCGGTGGATACCCTGTCCACGATGCTGGAAAAAGCGGCCGACCGGCGCAACAGCTCCCGGGAGATCCGCCTGCTTTCCGCGCGCTATCTGCAAAAACACGGTCGCTACAGCGAAGCCCTGGATCTGTACCGCAAGTTGGAGACCACCGAAAGCAACGGTCGTTTGCTGGTCGACTTCGGGCGTCGCGTTCAGAACGATTCCCTTCCCAATCTGGCCCTGAAAGCCTACCAGGAAGTGCTGGACAACTACCCCCAATCCCCTCACCTCATGCAGGCTTATCTGGGATTGGCGCAATCCCATCTGGACCTGGCCCACCGCAAGCAGGATCAGGCGGAAGCCCGGGGCGCCATTGAGGTTATCGAGCAGGTTGAAAAGAGTTACCCTAACCATCCGCGAACCGGGGATCTGATTGTCCTGAAGGGCGATATTTACCGGGATTTCTTTTTTGATCTGGATCGTGCGGTGGATATTTACCGCGGGGCGCTGGACAAATTCCGGCCCGGAGATGAACACCTTCCGGAAATTTACCAACGCATCGCCAGCAGCTATTTGATCCAGGGAGAAAGCGACAAAACCCTGGAAGCGCTGAGCCATATCCGGGAGCCGGTTTCCGGGGCCCTGCTGTTACAGGCCCGCACCGCCTATTTTACCGGAGATTTTGAAACGGCCGGCGTTCTCGCCGACAGCCTGATGCGCATCGAGGGATTTTCCGGAGATTACGCCAACGATGCCCTGGAATTACAAACGGTGCTGGGATTCGCCGGACAGGGTGAAGAGGCCCTGCGCAACTACGCCCGGGCCTCCTGGCTGCTGTTGCAGCAGAAGAAAAACGAGGCGCTGGGTATGCTGGATAAGGCCATTTCCGCCAATCCCCCCGTGCCCCTGAAAATCCGTATGCTGTTCGAAGCGGCCGAGTTGGCCGCCCAGACCCGGGAATTTGAAAACGCCATGCGCTACTGCCAGCAGGTTTTTGACGATCCGGCGCTGGCGGATTACGCCGACCAGGCCCTCTTTACCATGGCCACCATTGTGGAGCGCCAGGGCGAAAAACCGGACCAAGCCTTTCAGCTCTATGATCGCCTTCTGGTGGAATTTCCCGGAAGCAGCTATGAAAACGATGCCAGAAGCCGCCTGAAAAGCCTGCGCGAAAAACACCCCGGATTGGTGCCATGAAAAAGTTTTATTGTCTGTTTTTATTGATGTTAGCCGTGAGTGTTCCGGGCCGGGCCCAGCAAATCCTGATTCCCATGGACCTGGTGCAAACCGACCACCTCAAGGCCTACGGGATTGCCTTCTGGAGCCTGCAGCGGGAAATTAATGTGGAGTGGTTGCTCAACTATCGGGACGGGTCCTTTTTACTGCCCAACTTCCCCGGGCTGGAAGCCGAATGCCGCATTCGCGGGGTAAAATATGAGGCAGTGGGGGCCGGGGAGGTCAATCAGATTTACGCCACCATCGAATCGGAAAACATGGACCGGGTGCTGCTGGAAAAAGCCCCGGAAATTGCCATTTATACCCCGCTTACCAAGCAGCCCTGGGACGATGCGGTCACCATGGCCCTCACCTATGCCGAGGTTCCCTACGAAAAGATTTACGATCAGGAGGTGGTGGAAGGAAAGCTGGCCGATTACGACTGGTTGCACCTGCATCACGAGGATTTCACCGGCCAGTACGGCAAATTTTACGGGGCTTTTCGCAACGCCCCCTGGTATCTGGAAGAGGTGAGCGTTAATGAGGCGATGGCAACCCGCCTGGGGTTTCCGAGTGTCAACCGCCTTAAGGGGGCGGTGGCCGCCAATATCCGCAGCTATATCGAGGAAGGGGGATTTTTGTTTGCGATGTGCTCCGCCACGGATGCCCTGGATATTGCCCTGGCGGCGCTGGGGGTGGATATTGTCGACACCCCCTTCGACGGCGATCCCCCTCAGCCCAATTATCAGGCTTCTCTCAATTACAACAATACCCTGGCGTTCACCAACTTCTCGTTGTATACCGATCCCAACCTGTATGAATTTTCCGATATCGATATTCCCCCCAGCTTTGCCCCGCGCATCCGCGA
>JAGRBF010000650.1 GCA_020434205.1 Calditrichota bacterium
ATGGTGCGGGAGTCGAAATCCACCGCGGTAATGGCATAGGCGGTGGCGTTGGGCGATTGGGCGGTCATCACACAATTGATGTCCGGGTGTTTGGCGTAAATGGCCTCATGCATGCGCACCGAGCGGCTGGGCATTTTCCCGGCCTCGCGCACCCCGTTGCGGATCAGCACGATATCCTCATTGGAGAGGTGGCGGCGATCGTGACCGGTGGGGGTGATCAGAAAACTGTTCTCGTCCAGCCGGGCGGACACCACCCCTTCGGTGCCGATCATCAGATAGCGGTCGTAGGCGCGCAGGGCAATATCGGCAATCTGCTGGCGCAGCTCGCGCTCCCGGCTGCTGTGGCTGGTGGGCACAAATTCCGGGAGGTGATTGTTGCGGTGGTCAAACAAATTCAGGGCCGGATCGCTGAGGGTTTGCACCTGGCCAAGCCCGCGGGCGCGGATCAGGGTGCGGGCGCAGAAGTCCAGGGTTTCCAGGCGGTGAAAAGCATCCAGCAGAGTGCTGCCGCCGGCCGCCACCCCATGGTTCTCCAGAATCACGATATTGTAGCCTTCCGCGAAGGTTTTGGCGATGCTTTCCCCCAGCATTTCGCTACCGGGCAGGGCATAAGGGGCGTATCCCACCGGTCCGCATATCCGGTTGGCCTGGGGAATAATGCGGGTGTCCGGCACTTCCCGCACAATGCTGAAGGAGACCAGGGCCGGGGGATGGGCATGGACAATGGCCCGCAGGTCCGGGCGCTGCTTGTACATGGCGCGGTGGAAGGGGAGCTCCGAGGAGGGGCGGTGCGGGCCTTCGATAGTGCCGTCGGCCTTCACACACATCATATCTTTGGGGGTAAGTTTGCCCTTGTCTATCCCGGAGGGGGTAATCCAGACATCCCCGTTTTCATCTTTGATGGAGAGATTCCCGCCGCTGAGGGTGGTCATCCCGTTGTGGTAAATGCGGTTCATAATCGCGACCAGTTGATCGCGGGGGTGCAGAAGTAGAAAGTTCATGAGGGGGTCTCCCTAAGGGGTATACAGTGTGTCGACTGCCATCGGCCGGATATCACCTTTCAACGGTCGGATTGGGAGAAAACTTAAGGGACGGCCTCCTCAATTGCCAAGATAATTTCAGACGACCTCAGGAAAACGGTGATCAATCAAACGCATAGCGCCCCTCCTCGACCCGGACATCCGGGGGCACCCCTTTTTCCTCAAACAAGTGGTACCCTTCACCGAGATTCTTCCAGAAACCATACCAGGTATTTTCTTTTTGGGCATCCAGGTTTTCCGCGGTCATGCGAAAGGGAAAGATATGCACCGGAACCGAAGGTTGCCCGTTTTCCAGCGATTTGTAAACCAGGGTATAGATCTCCTCGATAGCGGGGTTGGTCATGGCGTAGCAGCCGATGGAGACGCAGTCGCCGTGGATCATCAGGTAATCCCCGGTGCGGCGATGATGGCGGTCGTAAGCGTTGGGAAAGCCGATGTTCATGGAGAGGTGAAAGCGGCTCCAGGGATTGAGGCGGTTGGGGGAAATATCGTAAAACCCCTCCGGACTCTGGCCGTCTCCCTGGCGCAGCTTGGGGCCCGGTTCGCCGGAGAAATAACAAATCGGGTAGGTTTTGAAGCGGGCAAAACGTTCGCCGTTTTTCACCCACACTTCCAGCTCCGAACTCGCCTTGAAAATGCGGATAAATAACGGTGCCCCTAGCGTCAGGTCCTTCCCGGCCAGTTCGTTTTCCGACAAGGGAGTGTGGCGTTCGATTACCGCCCTGGCGCGCGGGCTTTCGGGGAGGGCGGGCGGCGCAGGAGCGCAAATTATCGCGGTAGTTATCAACCCCAGCAGCCACACCAACCCGGGACAACACCATCGGGTATTAAAGGCGGCCTCTTTATTTGAAGGCATTGCTCAACCGGGTAAAAGGGATTTGAATATTGAAATAAATATCAAATTGCTCGTTCGTCTCCGGATCAACCGCCTTCATCAGATCGAAGCTGTACTCATCCGCAGCAATCAGGTTCTGTTCCTTAAACTGTAAACCGAACCAATTCAGAAACTCGTATTCCTCGCGGGTGGAAATCACAATATAGGCCGATTGCGGGGAATTGCCGTTTCCGTAATCGTAAATTGAATTAAGCAGTCCCTGATACATGTTGAGGTGAAAAAGGGCCCGGGTGGAATCCCCCAGCATTTCCCAAGCGTAACTGGCGTAGCTATGGGTGGAAATGCTGACATAATTCTCCCGGAGGACATTGTTAAGGACGGTTAGGGCTTCCGAAAACCTCTTTTCTTCAAACAAGGCGCCCGCTTTATTCAGGGAATCCCGGGAGGTTTCGCCGTATGGGGTGTAGGCACCGGTTTTGGTGTACGCCATGCGCAGGGTAAAAAAATCCTGGGACAGTCCTCCTTTGATGCTGTCCAGTTTGGTCAGAAAATCATCCGCAGTCAGCAGGTCGACATACTCAAAGGCGGCGTAATTGGTCAGGGTATCCTCTATCGCGGTGCTGTCCGGAGGATCAGGCGAATGGACGGCAACTTCCGCGGCCGGCTCTTTTTGATGGGACGCGCAGGAAATCCAAAGGCAGATTGAAAACATCCACAACATGATCCTCATTAAACCCTCCCGATTTTAGTCGGCAAAACCGATTAATCTTGTTTTGGGTTTATTTCCGGGTTGGCCGCCAAGTAAACGGGAAAATTCAAAATGGAGCGTCATTGCCGGGCGGTGCAGCCGGCGTTCATTTGCTTTCTGCATTAAATAATGAATCACAAAACCGGTTCTTTTTTCCTGGAAACATAAGCGCTGGTCAGAATTCGCGTTAATTCCCGAAGTCTTTGATAATGGAATTCATCTTCTATCCAGATCTGCGTTTTGAAGAGAATCGCTGCGGCAAACAGTTCGATTATTCCGGCCAGCAGAAAGATATTGACATGATACCGCAATCCCTGAAAGTCTACCACCCCGGCTTTGACAAAACCGACGACCGCAATCATGACCAATCCGGAAGCCAAAGCCCACCATTTAAACGTTTTTGCAATTTTCCAGGTACCACTTAGCAGGCGAATATGCGCTTCAAAGGACTCGAGGAAAGAGGCATCATTTTTATCTTTGTCATTGCGGATTTTCTGTTTGTAGGAATTGATAATTATTTTGGATCGTTGCGGCTTCAGAATTTCAGGGTCGATTTTTTCTCCGGGCGGTGGTACCTTTTGGGGGGTGGGGTGGATTTTATCGCTCCAAACAACCATTTCGTCGGCAATGATACCGTGCCCTCGTTGCCGGAGATATTCTCCGAACCTCAGATAGGGGAACTTGTCATCCTCCTCATTTGAGGGTAATCCAAAAATCCACCCATCCTCTTTCCCCATTTTTTTGTAGAGAAGATCAATTATTGTTTTCCCATCCCCCTTCAGCCCATAATAAAACCGGTCCTTCCTGAAAAACCGCCAAAGCAACCTATGGACTGAGTATTTAATGGAGGAGATCCTTACTAGTGCCGTTTCAATTAAGTTTTC
>JAGRBF010000651.1 GCA_020434205.1 Calditrichota bacterium
AATGGTGACCTGATTCTCAACACAGTTGTCTTGAATTTCGGAAACGACACCGGGGAGGAACGGGTATTTCTCCCCAAAAAGCAGCGTCATATTTTATTGACCAACATCATTTTATTGAACAGCCTGGTGCAAACAGCAACGCTGATTAGCCGCGAAAGCCCGAAATCTCTACAGGAATGACGGATGCGCTACACAATTAGCGTTTCGGTAACCATTGAAAAACATCATTCCCTTACTCCCAAACCACCATTTCATTTTTTTCGCGATTTCGCGATTTCGCGGTTGCCAAAACAGGCTTCCGTCATTTCTTACGGTCGGCAGAAATCCAACGATCTAAAGCCTCCGCAAAATTTTTTGGGGCATCGGGATGCATGCGCAGGTAAAGAGAGGGTTCGATGAGCTCCAGTTCCATGAGCCGGAACCGCCCGGCCGGATCCCGCACCAGATCTACCCGCCCGTAGAGGGGCACGGGTGTAATATTGGCAAACACCTGATCGGCAGCGTCGCGGAGAGCCTGGCCGGCATGGATTGCGCAGATCAGCCCGCCGTGTTCTTCCTGCACCCGAAAATCCCCTGGCTTGGGGATTTTGACGATGGCATGGCTCATTTGGCCGCCAAAATAAAACACCGAAAATTCGCCTTCCGCCAGGACGGCCGGCAAAAAAGGCTGTATCATAAAGGCACGCCCGGCGAAACTTTCCTTCAGACGGTTTTGCAACTCCGGCAGTTGCGCCCTTCCCAGCCGGAAGGTATGGTCGGCATTGGCCCCCACCACCGGTTTTACGATCAATTCCTGGCAGGAAAACTCGTCAAAAAAAACGTCCAGGCCCCTGAGTTCCCCGGCTTCGCGCCACACTGTCGGAACAATCGACACCCCTTTTTCCCGCAGATCGCGCAGATAAGTTTTGCGATAATTCCACCGAACCAGCGGCAGGGGATTTTCCAGAAGGATGCCTGAGGCTTCGATTTCCGCGAGACGGGCCATAAACTGCTCCGGGTGATCCTGATAATTCCAGGGGGTGCGGATCAGCACGCTGGCAAACTGCCCCCAGTCCGTGCCCTCGTTTTCCCAGGGTACCTCTACCACCTCCCAGCCCAGATCGGCCAGAGGGGCATAACACAGCCGGTCGTCGCTGACGAACCCGGAGAGATTTTTCATGGTGAGGAAGGCCAGTTTTTTCATGTTTGCTCCGCAAAGTTCCTCCTGGTCCCGAGTTGAACTTCGGGAAAGGAGGAAATGGTTGGATGGTTTGCCACCACACCCCGATACCTCGACACTCACACACCCATTCGGCGCAGCCGAATTCGCCGGGGAAAACTTAATTCGATTCGACCACATTTTCAAGCAGGATACGGAGGATGAGGGCACGAGAATACGAGGGTACGAAAATACGAGGGTACGAAAATACGAGGGCTGGGCGCCTGCGGCGCGTATTGGGGTGTGGGGGTGTCGGGGTGTGGGGTGTCGGGGGATCGACGTAGGTTTTTACCTCGACACTCACACACCCATTCGGCTTAGCCGAATGAGTCTTTCAGGATTTTACAGATCCCGATTTTTGGCCCGGATTTTCCGGATCCGGACTTGGGCCATTGGATTTTACAGATCCCGAACCCACTCCACGGGTTTTACCGACCCGCAGAAGCAGGATACCGCCAAACGCGGTTTTGCCGACCGCTTTAAACGGTTTATCCGTCGGTTTACATTTCGGAAGCAAGGGTATTGTGCGGAGGAAAGGGAAGCCCTGCAAAGGAAGGACAACATCCCTGTTAAAGACGGTATTACCTCCGTGCAATACCCGTTTGAGAAACGATGGCGGAGCCTCTCCCTGGCCCGCTCATCATTCAAAACTGTAAAAGATCGGAAAACCTCACTAACCCGCAGGGAACTTAAAGGCGATGGGTGCCGCTTTCCTGGCGGCCAAAAAGATCATCTCGCTTCTTCCCTGAAACCGATGACACCCGGGCCAACTGCTGAACCATCCCTGGTTCGCGAACGCCGGTATTCCAAACCGGACTATAGCTATCCATTGCTTTTTCCATTTCCATGAGAGGGGCAGTATTGCGAAGTTCCTGATTCATGACATCTCCTTATGTGCATCACATTCTCTTGCAAGGATGGTGCCAACGGTTAGGGTGTTCGTACACCCACCAACGCAACTTCAATATTATCAACAAACAAAAAGCAACACACCAAAGCGCAAACCTGTTTAGAGTGACGATTTCCCGTCATTTTTGCGAAAAACCGCTGCCGAAAATGGCGACAGGGCGAGGGGGCGAAGGCGCCTGCGGCGCCGTATCGGGGTGTCGAGGAATCAGCGACCAGCGACCAGCGACCAGC
>JAGRBF010000082.1 GCA_020434205.1 Calditrichota bacterium
CCCAAACTGTCCCACCGCCGTCACAGGGGCAAAAATGTCGCAACTAATGATCATAAGTATATGTTTTTATTGCTCGTGAAAAATTTCTTTAAATCCTGATATTGATCATGTTTTTTCCTAAGTGGCATCATGGAAGGGGTGGGTTAATGCTGCTATTTTGCCAGTGAACTAAACCATGCCGGACCTCTTCATCCCATCGGAGGAACCCTATGTTGACTGAAATGCGCAAACCGGCTTTACCCTCGGAAGACAAACGCTGGCGTATCGTCCAGGCCACCATGAAGCGCAACGGATACGGCGCGGAAGCGCTCATCGAATCCCTGCATGCCGTTCAAAGCGCCTTCGGCTATATCGACGATGTGGCGATGCGCTTTACCGCCCAATCGCTGAGCATTCCGCTCAGCAAAGTCTACGGGGTAGCCACCTTCTACCATCTATTTACCCTGAAACCCGCCGGAGACCATTCCTGCGTTATCTGCACCGGAACCGCCTGTTTTATCCGCGGAGCGGGCGCCATCTGCAAAGAAATTGAAAAGACCCTGGACACCCCATTTGGCCAGACCACCCCGGACGACAAGGTCTCGCTGATGCAGGCCCGCTGCCTGGGCGCCTGTGGTAATGCGGTGGCCGCGACCTTTGATTCCGAGTTTGTAACCCAGGTTACCAGCGAGGTGGCCCTGGAACGCATCAGGAGGTGGACCCAATGAACGTTCCCGAATTTTTTCAAAAACGCATCGACGCCGAAAATGCCGAAGAAGCCCAATTTGAGCACCAGGTTCACGTGTGTATCGCCGCCGGCTGCGCCTCCTCCGGGAGCAACGACATTGCCGAAATTCTGGAAAAAACCTGCGAGGAAAGGGGAGAGGACCATCCCTGCCGGATAAAGCGGGTGGGCTGTATGGGACTTTGCAGCCGCGGACCATTGGTGGCCCATCACCAGAACGGCAAAGAGCCGGCTATGTATCACAGCGTCACGCCGGATCTGGCCAAAGAGATTGCCAGAAAGCTGGACGGTAATCCGCCCAAAAAGAACCGGCTGGATCCCCAAATGCCCTTTTTTGCCCGCCAGAAACGGGTGGTCCTGGAAAACGCCGGGCTCATCGATCCGGAGAATATCAATCACTATTTCGCGCGGGGGGGATATCAGTCCCTCAATTACGTCCTGGAAGAACTCTCCCCGGAGGAAACCGTCCGCGAGGTGGTTACCAGCGGTCTGCGCGGGCGCGGGGGCGGCGGTTATCCCACCGGCTTAAAGTGGAGCACCGTGGCCAAGGCCGGTCAGGGTGGGCAAAAGTATGTGGTCTGTAATGCAGACGAGGGAGATCCGGGCGCTTTCATGGACCGGGTGGTGCTGGAAAGCGACCCCCACCGGATTCTGGAAGGTATGCAGATTGCCGGTCATGCCGTGGGCGCCAACAAGGGTTACATCTACATTCGCGGGGAATATCCCCTGGCCATCAAACACTTAACCACCGCCATCCGCCAGGCAAGGCGGGCCACCATGCTGGGCCATTCCGTGTGCGGCACCACCTTCGATTTCGACATCGAACTGCGCATCGGCGCCGGGGCCTTTGTCTGCGGGGAAGAAACCGCCCTCATTGCTTCTATCGAGGGCAATCGCGGCACCCCCAGGCCGCGTCCCCCTTATCCCGCCGAATACGGGCTGTGGGGCAAACCCACCCTCATCAACAATGTGGAAACCTACGCCAATATCCCGGCCATCTTCCGGGAGGGCGGGGAGTGGTTTGCCAATATTGGCACGGAAACCTCCAAAGGGACCAAGGTTTTCGCCCTGGCCGGAGAAATCGAAAACGGCGGCATTATTGAGGTGCCCATGGGGATCTCCATCAAAGAGATCGTCAACGATATGGGCGGCGGGGTTCGCAACGGGGGAACCTGCAAGGCGGTGCAAACCGGGGGACCCTCCGGCGGGTGTATTCCCGCCCAGCATTTCGACAGCCCGGTAGATTACGAATCCCTCAAAAAACTGGGCTCCATCATGGGTTCCGGGGGGATGATCATCATCGACCAGAAATCCTCCATGGTGGAAGTGGCCCGTTTCTTTATGGAATTCTGCATGTCGGAATCCTGCGGAAAATGTATTCCCTGCCGGGCCGGAACCGCCCAGTTGCATCAACTGCTGGACGATCTGCTGGAAGGCCGGGCCACCACCCGCACCCTGCCGCTGCTGGAGGAGCTGTGCGAAGTGGTGCGGCGGACCAGCCTGTGCGGCCTGGGGCAATCCGCCCCCAATCCCGTTCTGAGTACCCTGCGCTTTTTCCGGGAGGAATACGAGGCTCTGGCCCCTGCTCCCGATGGGAAAGCAACGGATAAGGTAACTGTCTAAACTCAATTTTGGCATCAATGGAGGCATAAAGATGCTTGCATCCGGACAAATCAAGACCTTAAAAATCGACGGCCGGGATGTTAGCGCGCACGAAAACCAGACCATTCTGGAAGTGGCCCGGGAAAACGGGATAAAAATCCCCACTCTCTGCTTTCTGGAAGGTTTGTCCGTACGCGGTTCCTGCCGATTGTGCCTGGTGGCCATCAAGGGAAGCCCCCGTTTGGAACCGGCCTGCACCACCCGCTGCCGCGAAGGTATGGAAGTGGAAACCGATAACCCCGAGCTGCATCAGTTTCGCAAACGTATTCTGGAGCTGATTTTCGCCGAGCGCAACCACGTCTGTTCGGTCTGCGTGTCCAACGGGCACTGCGAACTGCAGGCCCTGGGCGCGGAATTCGGGCTAACCCATGTTGAGGTGGCCTACCAGTTTCCCAACATGCCCCTGGACCTCTCTCACGACCGTTTCGTGGTGGACCACAACCGCTGCATTTTGTGCGCCCGCTGTATCCGGGTTTGCGACGAAATCGAAGGGGCCCATACCTGGGATATGATGGGCCGTGGCAAGGATGCCCGGATTATCTCGGACATGAACGAACCCTGGGGGGAATCGGAAAGCTGCACCAGCTGCGGCAAGTGCGTGCAGGTGTGTCCCACCGGGGCCTTGTTCGAAAAAGGCAAGTCGGTCGCGGAGATGGCCAAACAACGTCAATTTTTACCCTACCTGACCATCATGCGGGGAGGCAAACGATGAAAAAGAAAAAACTGGCCACCGTTTGGCTGGATGGCTGCTCGGGCTGCCACATGTCCTTCCTGGATATCGACGAGCGTATTCTGGCGGTGGTGGAAAAGGCCGACCTGGTTTACAGTCCCCTGGTGGACGTCAAGGTTTTTCCCAAGCATGTGGATATCGCTCTGGTGGAAGGGGCGGTTGGCAACGTTGAGGATCTGGAGCGCATCAGGATGGTGCGCGAGCATACCGACATCCTGGTGTCGCTGGGAGATTGTGCGGTAACTGCCAACGTCCCGGGGATGCGCAATCTCTTCAAAAAACAGGCGGTCCTGGATCGCGCCTACCGCGACAACGTTGCCCGCGCTGCGGGAATTCCCGACGAGGTAATTCCCCCGATTCTGGATCGGGTTCGCCCGGTTCACGAGGTGGTTAAGGTGGATGTTTTCGTCCCCGGTTGCCCGCCTTCGGCGGATACCATCTTCACGGTGCTGAGCGAGCTTTTGGACGGCAAGATGCCGGATATGGAGAATCTGACCCGTTTCGGGGCTTAAGCGGAAAGGAAAGAAGACGTGTCGAAAACGATTACTATCAATAATGTGACCCGTATTGAGGGTCATGCCAAAATCACCCTGCACCTGGATGATCAGGGCATGGTTCAGGATGCCCAATTCCACGTGACCCAGTTCCGGGGTTTCGAGAAACTATGCGAGGGCCGGCCTTTCTACGAAATGCCTTCGTTGATGGCCCGGATCTGCGGCATTTGCCCGGTTTCCCACCTGCTGGCTTCCGCCAAGGCCTGTGACGATCTGATGGCGGTGGCTATCCCGAAAACGGCCATCAAGCTGCGCAAAATTCTCAATATGGCCCAGATCATGCAATCTCACGCTCTGAGCTTTTTCCACCTCAGTGCGCCGGACCTGCTGTTGGGAATGGACGGCGATCCCGCCAGCCGCAATATTTTCGGGTTGATGAAGGATCACGCGCAACTGGTGCAGGACGGCATCCAATTGCGTAAGATCGGGCAGGAGATTATCGCCTTGCTGGGCGGCAAACGCATTCACCCTTCCTGGGTGGTGCCGGGCGGGGTCAACAAACCCCTCAGCGAGGAACACCGCGACCAGATTCTGGCCAGTCTGGGCGAATGCCGGCCCATTATCCACCGGACTTTGGAGATCTATAAATCCATTCAGGCCAACTTCAAAGAGGAAATCCAGACCTTCGCCAATTTCCCGTCGCTGTTCCTGGGGCTGGTTTCCCCGGGTGGCAACCTGGAATTTTACGACGGCAACATCCGGGTGGCCGATGCGGCCCGAAATACCATTGCCGACCAGATCGACACCCTGGACTTCAATGACTATCTGGAAGAATCGGTGGAAAAGTTCAGCTACCTGAAATCCCCGTATTACAAGGCTTTCGGTTATCCGGACGGGATTTACCGGGTCGGCCCGCTGGCACGGCTCAACATTATCGATCGCTGCGGAACCCCGCAGGCGGACGAGGAATGGGCGGAATTCCAGGGTCTTCAGCGCGGAGCAGTGCTGAGTTCTTTTTACTTCCACTACGCCCGCCTCATCGAAGTGCTCTTCTGTGCGGAAATGATGGAGCGTCTGCTGCAATCCAAAGACATTCTGGATCCCCACGTTCGCGCTTACGCCAAACCCAATAGTTTCGAAGGAATCGGGGTTTGCGAAGCGCCGCGCGGCACGTTGATGCACCATTACCGCATCAACAAAAACGGGAAAATCGAATGGGCCAACCTGGTGATCGCCACCGGCCACAACAACCTGGCCATGAACCGCGGGGTATTGCAGACGGCCCGCCATTTTGTGAAAGGTGAAAAAATCGAAGAGGGTATGCTCAACCGGGTGGAAGCGGTTATTCGCGCCTTCGATCCCTGCCTGAGTTGCTCGACCCATGCAGTGGGACAAATGCCGCTTAATATCGAGTTGCTTAGCGCCTCCGGCACACTCCTGGATTCCGTAAAGCGATGAAGACCTCCGCAGGGCTGATAATCGGCATTGGGAATCCCCTTCGCGGCGACGATGGCTTTGGTTATCTCGCCGCGGAGTCTCTCGCCAAAAAGCTGAAAAATACCCCGGTAAAAGTGGTGGCCACCCACCAACTGCTGCCGGAGCATCTGGACCTGATGAGGAAGGTGGCCTGGGTGGTTTTTATCGACGCAAGCGCCGCCGGAGAGGCCGGGAAACTAACCATTACCACGCCCCGGGCCTTGTTCGAATCGCCTCTGGCTTTCAGCCATTCTCTCGACGTAACCCACATGATGGCCTGGTGCAAAAGCCTCTACCGGGTCTGTCCCAAAACGCTTCTGCTCTCTACCGGCATTGCCGACGATCGGGTGGGAATGCCTTTTTCCCCGGGGGTCAGGCGGGCCCTCACCAAAGCGGTTTCGTTGGTGGTAAAGCTGATTAATGTCGGCAATCCCTCCGTGGAGGCCTATATCGATAACCTCTCCCGGGACTAGCCGGGCAAACCCGCCTGCCTTTAAACGCACCTTTTTGAGGTTACCTGCGTAATGATCTCCAAGATATTTACTGTTTTAATTTCCCGGAGATGACTACATTAGGGCAATGTCAGATTCTTCCTACTCACGATACTTCTTTTTGGGCCTGCTGGGGCTCATGATGGCCTGGGGCAGCGTTTGGCTTTTCCCTCAGGTTAAATACTTCGAATTTTTCCCCTTTAAGGTAAATACCGCAACTATCTGGGAAATCGGGGACCGGTTGCTGCGGGAAACGCCCCTGGCGGGAACCGACCCCGAGCGCAGCACCAGCTTTTCCATCAATCGCCGCCTGATGCGCTATTATCAGGAAAACCATCTGCTCGAATTGGCCCAGAGCCTGCCCGCCGCCCAATTGCACCTCACTTATGTGAATCACCTGGAAAAGGGCGGGGAGGAGAAGCTGGAGCTGCACTTTTTCCCGGATGGCCGGCTGGCGGGCTTCCACAAAGAATGGCCGGAAAAACTGCCGGTCAGCGTGGGCGGAAACGCAGCGAACAAAGCGCAGGCCCTGGCTTTTCTCGCCACTCAGGGCGTCGTGGCAGAGGACAGCATTTCCCTGAACCTGGTGCAACAAAACACCGTCTCCGACGAAGGACGGGTTTCCAGCACTTATGTTTTTCAGAAGAAATTAAAAGCCTATAGCGATCTGCCGGTTCTGTACCGGGTGGTTTTTGCCGGAAATTTTATTACCGATTACCGGATTTTGTTACCCGAGGACGAAAAACCTTTTCCGATTGGCGAGGACCCCCCGCCGGATGGCCCCAAACCAGGGGTTCAGATTCAGTTTAGCAATCTCCCGGAAGTCGAGGACACCCCCATCAAGGTTGCCCTGTTTTCCCTTATTATTTTCTGGGGAATTCTGATCCTGATGGTTCTGGTGAAATTCCTGCGCCGCCTGCGTCGCGACAGCGTGGAGTTTAAAAGCGGGCTGGGGTTAGCTTCTCTGATTGGGATCTGGGCGATGGTGGCCCTGCAGACCTACCCGGAATGGATCCCGATGTTGATCGGCGGGAGCGTGGCGGGACTTTTTGTCTCCGCTTTTGTGGTGATGTCTGCCGCCACCTCGGAAGCGGTGGTGCGGGAGAGCAACCCCACCCGATTGGCGCTTTCCGATGCCTGGAGCAACGGGGTCGTCTTTTTGCGGGAAAGCGGCCAGGCCATCCTGACCGGGCTGGCTTATGGCGGCATCACCCTGTTCCTGATGGTGTTGGGTTATTGGATCGCCGCTCATTTTAACCTGGGCTGGCTGGTTTTCCAGGAAGATGATCTATGGCTGTGGGATAGTTCAAAGAATGTGATGAGCACTTTGCTGAGCACCCTGTTTACCGGTTTGGCGCTCTGTTATCTCGGCCTGCTTTTTGTTCCGCAACTGGTGCAGGAAAGGTTTCAAAAATCGCCGCTCCGTTTCGGAGTACTGGCAATCCTTTACCTCATTCTTTTTTTCCAGATCATGTGGTTGAAGCCACCCTACCTGATGATGCTCGTTTCGGTTCCCAGCGCCATCCTGTGGAGTTTTTGGACCTTGCGGGGAGAATGGGTCGCCGCCGCGGTTGGTTTTATGATGGTGGCTTTGTCGGTTAACCTTTTGCCCGCCACCTTGCTTCCCGGTTGGATGTTCGGCTGGCTGGGCATTCCGTTGATCACCCTACCCGCTATTCTGCTGATTGCCGGCCTCGTTTTGCTGCGGCAAAAAGAGCGCTTGGAGGGGCAGCTTCAATATACCCCGAATTACCTGAAGCGCCTTCAGGAGCAGGAACGCCTCAAAAATGAGCTGGATATTGCCCGTAATATCCAATTTCGTTTTCTGCC
>JAGRBF010000652.1 GCA_020434205.1 Calditrichota bacterium
GGGTTTGGTTGCGTAACATGAGTTTCTAAAACTGATCCCGAAAGAAATCCTTATTCTTCTTGATGTCCTTTTCGATCAGCTCGTTTTTGATCTTGCTGTGCAATTGCATCATTTCCTTGAAGGCTTTGTCCCGATCTTTGGGGAGTTCCTGAGGGTGGCAGGTGTAGTAAATTTTCAGGAATTCCAGGGCAACTTCGTTGAAAGATTTGCTGGACATGGCTTACCTCCTTTTTGTGACTTTGATTGTTCTTGCGTAACATCCAATTATACCCAAAAGGCTAAGTCTAAGCAACCAAACAACCGGACGGGAAATAGAAAGTGTCGCAGAATTCCAACACCCTGGCGGGGTTGCTCGTTGCCGTTCTGGCGGTTTCCGGCTCGGCCATTTTTGTGAGATGGGCCCCCGAGGTACCGGCCATTATGATCGCCTTTTACCGGATGGCCTGGTCCAGTGGCCTGGTGGCCGGAGTGGCGGTTTTTCGCGGGGAAATCGGCGACCTGCGCAGGATAACCGGCAAGGACCGGGCCCTGATGGCCCTGGCCGGATTTCTCCTGGCCCTGCATTTTGCCACCTGGATCGGTTCTCTGAAGATCACCACCGTAGCCCATTCCCTGACCCTGGGCGCCACCCAGCCGGTGTTTTCGGTGGCCCTTTCCCCGCTGCTGCTGCGCGAAAGCGGGGAGCGCCGCGGGGTGATTGCCGCCCTGCTGACCCTGGCCGGGGTGGCCATTATTGCCGGCATGGACCTGCACCTCAACCCGGAGATGATTCTGGGAGATGCCCTGGCTCTTTCCAGCGCGTTGTTTATCACCCTCTATCTGTTTGTGGCGCGGGGAATGCGCCACCGCATCAACCTGATTCCCTATCTCATGGCGGTGTACGGGTCCGCCGCCTTGTGTCTGGGATTGAGCGGACTTTTGCTGGGGGAGGAACTGGTCGATTATCCGGCCCGCGCCCATCTCATGCTGGTGCTGCTGGCGCTGATCCCCACCGGCATCGGCCATTCCCTGCTCAACTGGGCGGCGCGGCGCATAGAAGCCTTTAAGGTCAATATCGCCGGGTTGGGAGAACCGATCCTGGCCTCCCTGCTGGCCTATTTCATTTTTGGGGAAGCTCCCGCCCCGGCCTTCTATCTGGGGGCGGTTCTGATCCTCACCGGCATCTACATCGCCCTCCGTAAACCGGACTGAGGGATTGCAAAAAACCCTACCCATGGTTACCTTGCATGGCATAACCAACGATCCTGTTTTCACGATTCAGCCGCCGGAATAAAGGAGATCCTATGTTTGCCGCATCAACCTATACGGAGCGCCGCAGCGTGCTTCGCAAAGCCGTGGGCAACGGCCTGATCCTGCTCCCCGCCAATAACGAAAGCCCCATGAATTACCCCGGGAATACCTATTCCTTCCGCCAGGACGGCACCTGGCTTTATTACCTCGGTCTGCACCACGTTGCCGGAATGGTGGCGGTGCTGGATGCGGATTCCGGGGAGGACGTCGTTTTTGGGGACGATCTGGGCATCGACGATGTGGTCTGGACCGGTCCTCTGCCCACCGTTGCCGAGCTGGCCAAATCCTGCGGGGTGGGCAAAACCCGTCCCCTGGCCGACCTGAAAACGGTGATCGACCAGGCTATCCGTAGCGGACGCCGCATTCACTTCCTGCCGCCTTACCGCCACGATCTGCAGCAGTGGCTGTCCATGCTGACCGGCATCAAACATCGCCACCTGGATCAGCACGCCTCGGAAACCCTCAAAAAAGCCATCATCGCCCAGCGGGCCTACAAAACCGATGAGGAAGTGGGCCAGATTGAAGAGGCCCTGGAAATCAGCTACGATATGCACACCACCGCCATGAAAATGGCAGCGCCCGGGGTCCACGAACAAAGCATTGCCGGGACCATCGAAGGCATCGCATTGAAGCGCGGCAGCGGGGTGGCCTTCCCGATCATCCTTTCCATCCACAGCGAAATCCTGCACAATCACCATCACGTAAACACCTTAAAGGCCGGGCAATTCCTGTGCGTGGACAGCGGGGCGGCGGCCAACAGCGGCTACGCCAGCGACATCACCCGCACTGCCCCGGTGGGGGGCAAGTTCACCGAAAAGCAGAAACCCATCTACGAGGCAGTGCTCAAGGCCGAGGTAAACGCCATCAAAGCCTGTAAGCCCGGGGTTCCCTATCGCGATATTCACCTGCAGGCGGCCCGCAGCATGACCAGCGACATGAAGGCTCTGGGCCTGATGAAAGGGGATGTCGATGAGGCGGTGGCTGCCGGGGCTCACGCCATCTTTTTCCCCCACGGGCTGGGGCACATGATGGGCCTGGACGTCCACGATATGGAAGGCCTGGGCGAGGAT
>JAGRBF010000083.1:0-3122 GCA_020434205.1 Calditrichota bacterium
TCGTATTCTTCGCGGAATTCCAGCAACTGGCTCAGCACTTCCGCGGCCCCGTCGCAATAATCCATCGCCTCAACCATCGAAAAATACGCGGCCAGAGAGGTCATCAGCAGTTCCGGATTTTTGTCCTCGCTTTCCAGACGTCTCAGGAAAAAGTCCATGGCGTATTCTTCCACCTGTTCGCCCTCCACGGTAAAAATACCGGCCTGATGGAAAGTTCGCAGGAAGGGATCGAACAGGGGACGTACGTTGGCCAGGTGGGCGGCAACGGTTGGGCTTTCGATACCGGCATCCCTGAGGTAGGCTTCGAAAAGTTTGAAGGTCTGGTTCTGGAAGGTCAGAATGTCGTTGAGCACCGGATCATTTTCATTGATGAAATCGGCCTGGCTGAATTTGTCCTTCAGGCTGCCGTGCAGCCCGCTGAGGATCCCAAAGCCGGGCTCGCCCATCAGCTCGGCGGCGCGTTCGGGCTGGAAATCCGGTATGTCGAAGGCTTCGGCCAGGGCCGCTTCGTCCACTTCGGGGACCTCGAAAATATTGTTTTCCCCGGCTTCGGCCAGCTCGGCTTCGCTAAAACGGGCCTTCTCCTCATCGCTGTGGGCATTGGGCATAAAGTAGATATGGCGTTTCAGCATGTATTCGGCCACGGTCTCAAAATCCACCCGGGCCCAGGGCTGCCGTTCGTAGAGCTCTTTCAGGCCGGGCATCATTGCTTCCCGCTTTTCGAGATCCTGCTCGCTGAAGGTGCCCCAGAAGCCTTTAATAATATCCGACAGGCGGGTCATCGCCTTCATGTCCTGCGGATCGGCGGCGGTTACCAGCGGCTCGGAATATTTCATCAATTGCTGAGCTTGCCCGGACATAGCGCCCCCGCCCATCCCGCCGGGAAGATTGGGGATCAGGCTTTGGCGTTTGGGGGCGTGTTTTTTAATCTCTTTTTTGCGGCTGCGCACCTTGAGGGCTTTTGCCTGGCGCTTCTTATCACTTTTCTGTTTGTTCTTCTTCTTGGCCATTTATTTTTCCGTTCAATTTCAGTTTGACCTTAATCGAGTTCATTTTGACCACGAAAACGCGAAGACGCGAAAAGATTTGGTTTGAATTGGGATAACTTTGCCCGTTTTTAAACAAACTCAAACTATGTTTTAGAGAAAAACTATTGGTTCTGTTTTCGTGCCTTCGTGATTTCGCGGTTTTTTGGGTTTCAGGTTTTCGCGATGCGGGGGATGGCTCCCTCCAGCAGGGTGCGGAATTTCACCCGGTTTTGTTTGGCAATCTCGGTGACCTCCGCATGGGAAAGGGGATTGGCGGTCATACCCGAGCCCATATTGGTGATGCAGGAGATCCCGCAGATTTTCATCCCGCGCGCCCGGGCCACCAGCACCTCGGGAATGGTGGACATGCTGACCGCATCGCCACCCAGTTTCTGGATCATCCTGACTTCCGCGGGAGTTTCGTAGCTGGGCCCGGAGGAGACAAAAAGGACCCCCTTGCGAAGAGGGATTTGCTGCGCCACCGCCGCTTCCTCGATAATGCGAATCAACTCCGGGTCGTAGAGATCGTGCAGATCCGGCCAGCGGGGTTCCGGCGCCACCACCGGGCCGATCAGGGGATTGGCGAATAAAAAGTTGATCTGATCCTGAATGACCATCAAATCCCCGGGCCGGAACAGGCGGTTGGCGCCTCCGGCGGCATTGGTGACCAACAACTTGCCGATGCCCAGCGCCGCCATAATCCGAACCACGTAAGCCACCTTGTCGATGGAATGCCCCTCGTAATAATGGGTGCGTCCCTGGACCGCCAGAACCGGGATTCCCTCCAGGCTCCCGAAAACCAGAAAGCCCTTGTGCCCTTCCACGGTCGATTTGGGAAAGTGGGGGATTTCCGCGGTGGGAATGCGGTCGATATGGCCCAGATCGTCGGCAAAATACCCCAGTCCGGAGCCCAGAATCAGCCCCATTATGGGCTGCTGATCGGTGTGTTGCCGGATAAAATCCAGGCTTTCCTTTAGCTGCTGTTGAACATCAACCTGCATAATTCCAAACCTCAGAAGTTGGGCAGTCGTTTTCTAAAACGCCGCCTGGGAAACGTTCCAGAAATCCACCGGGGCCAGGTAGAGGGCTTCGCCGGGATTAAAATGGGGAATCGCCCCCACGGCTTTGCGCAGCGGCAGGGGGAGTTGGTTAAGAGTCTGTTCCCACTGCTTTTCCGCCAGAGAGAGCTGCCCGGAGCGAATGCGCTCCAGCAAACCCCGTTTGTGGGGATAAATCTCCAGGGGCACCAGGGTGTCCCGGGAGAGGCCGATTTTTTCCTTGGCGATGGCGATGGCCTCGGAGAAATCGCCCAGAACATCTACCAGCCCGATTCCCAAAGCCTGCTCCCCGGTCCAAACCCGGCCCCGGGCGATGCGGTCGATCTCTTCCGCGGTTTTGCCGCGACCCTGCCCGGCCTTGCTGATAAAATCGTTGTAGGTTTCCATGATGTAGCCGCGCAGAATATCGCGTTGCTCCGGAGAAAAGCGGCTCTCCGAGGTAAAAAAATCGGCGTTGCGGCCGCGCTTGAGGGTTTCGGTGGCGATCCCGATTTTCTCGAAGAATTTGCCGGTGGAGAATTTTCCGGCGAAAACCCCGATGCTGCCCACGATGCTGTTGGGATGGGCCACGATGGTGTCCGCGGCCATGCTGATGTAATATCCCCCGGAAGCGGCCACGTCGGAAACCGAGGCAATCACCGGTTTTTTGGCGCGGGCGGCCACCACTTCCCGCCAGATGATGTCCGAGGCGGTGGCGGAACCGCCGGGACTGTCGATGCGCAACACAATGGCCTTCACGGATTCGTCCTCGGCGGCGCTGCGAATATCCGCCGCCATGCCGGCTCCGGTGATCAGGTCGTTGAGGCCGTTGCTGTTCTTACCGCCCATCACGATGGTTCCCGAGCCGTAGATCAGGGCGATCTTGCCATCCGGATTAACATCCAGATCGGGCAAATCGCCGTGCAGGTAATTGCGGTAGTCCACGGTAACCAGGTCTTCCCCGAAGCGCTTTTCCAGATGGGCTGAAAATTCCGCTTCATACATCAGGGTGTCGATGAGGGCTTTCTCGCGGGCAGCGGCCAGAGAAAAAAGCCCC
>JAGRBF010000083.1:3186-3597 GCA_020434205.1 Calditrichota bacterium
GACCAGATTTTGATAGAACTGATCCAGAATGGCGTTGATAACCTCGCGCTGCTCTTCGGACATGCTGGAACGGGTATAAGTATTGGGGGCGGTTTTGTATTCCCCGTGGGCCACAAAATCCGCCTCGATGCCCACCTTGTCCAGAAGGTCCTTGTAGAAAGTGGGCTGACTGAGATAGCCGCCCAGAAAGAGCACCCCGCTGCCCACTCCAACCACGGTGTCTGCTACCGCCGCCAGGTAATATTCCCGGGAGGAGGCGGCGTCCAGAAAAGCATAAATGGGTTTGCCGGACGTTTTGAATTCCAGGAGGGCGTTGCGAATTTCCGCGATTTTGCCCCAGCCCATCAGGGCGGCCATGGGACGCAGGTAAATGCCTTTGATGCGGTCGTCCACCGCGGCCCGGCGGATGCT
>JAGRBF010000083.1:3722-5197 GCA_020434205.1 Calditrichota bacterium
GGCTCATAATCGCTTTCCACATCCCTGAACATAAACCCGTAAAAAACCAGTGCTAAGATCAGGCTTAGCAACAAAAGGGCGGCAATTTTTACCCATTCTCTCATGTGCATATCCGGCAGGTTTGGTATCTGAAAAGAAGCGGAGGTCAATATAAGGGATTAAGGGGCGAAATGACAGCGAGATTCCATTCCCACCGGCGGGTACAGGGTGTGTTGGGGTCAAAGAATGAAAATCACTTGAATAATCCCATTTCAGATATTTAAATACCGATACCGGGATTGATGCGCGGACTTCCCTTACTGGTTAGCAACCGGGAAAGCACCAAATCGTGAAGTTTACCTTTCCGTTTGGCCTTTCTTGGAAACGGCTCTCCCCGGGAGAAAAGCGCGTCCGGAGTCGGCTTAAAGCATCTCCCTTTCGTCGCCCAGGTTCATTGCTGGGAAAGCAGATTCCTTTTGCAAAAAGGGAGCAAATGCGGTATCATATTTCGCGAAATCTCGATTTCCCGGTTTGGCGGTTTTTTAAACGTTAGACCGTGTAAAGTGGGACCGATAATAAAAATGACAATCGATCAGAATACATCGAAAGCAATCGGGTAACTGCCGTGGCAAACCAACAAAACAAGCTTTCCGACAGCGATTTTTCCTTCCGGTTTATGGACCATCTTCTGGAAGGTTGCCAGATCATCGGTTTCGACTGGCAATATCTTTATCTCAACAAAGCGGTAATCGCCCAAAGCCGCAAAACCCGCGAGGAGTTGATCGGCAATCGTATTATGGGCGTCTATCCGGGGATTGAGGAGACGGAATTGTTCGCCCTGATGAAAGATTGCCTGGAAAACCGCACCTCGCATTTGCTGGAAAACAAATTCACCTTCCCGGATGATTCGATCGGCTGGTTCGAACTGCGCATAGAGCCGGTTCCCGAAGGCCTTTTTATCCTGTCCCTGGATATTACCGAACGCAAAAACACCGAAGAAGAGAACAAAACCCTGCAAGCCCAGCTTTCTCAGGCCCAGAAGATGGAATCTATTGGTCGCCTGGCCGGGGGAGTGGCTCACGACTTTAACAACATGCTCAACGTAATTCTGGGTTATACCGATATTGCCCTGGAGTGCGTTGCCAATGAGGATCCCCTTTTTCACGACCTCTCCGAAATCAAAAATGCCGCCGATCGCGCCGCGGATCTGACCCGCCAGCTTCTGGCCTTCGCCCGCAAACAGATTGTGACCCCCAAGGTCCTGGATCTCAACGAAACGGTGGAGGGAATGCTCAAAATCCTGCGCCGGATTATTGGTGAGAATATCGATTTGAAATGGGTGCCGGCCAATTCCCTGTGGATGGTTAAGATGGATCCCTCCCAGGTCGACCAGATTCTGGCCAACCTTTGTGTTAACGCCCGCGATGCCATTGCCGGGGTCGGCACCCTGGTGATCGAAACGGGGAACGCTATTTTCGATGAAGCATATTGCGAAT
>JAGRBF010000083.1:5291-14089 GCA_020434205.1 Calditrichota bacterium
CAGATTTTCGAACCGTTTTTCACCACCAAAGGGGTGGGGGAAGGAACCGGCCTGGGTCTGGCCACCGTTTACGGGATCGTTAAACAAAACAACGGGTTTATCAACGTTTACAGCGAGCCGGGTCAGGGAACCTCTTTCAAAATATACCTGCCGCGCTATGCCGGGGAAGACCAGAAATCCGCTACCAGTCTGCCGACTATCCCGCTGCCCGGCGGGAACGAAGTGCTGCTGCTGGTGGAAGATGAACTGGCTATTCTCAACCTGGTTAAACGCATGCTGCAGAAAATCGGCTACCGGGTTTTGATCGCCAAAAATGCCCGTGAGGCGGTGGAACTGGCTGAGGAATTTTCCGGCGATATCGATTTGTTGATTACCGATGTGGTGATGCCGGAGATGAACGGGCGGGATCTTTCCTACCGCTTGCAGGAGATTCAGCCGGAACTGAAGACCCTCTTCATGTCCGGGTATACCGCCAACATTATTGCCCACCACGGGATCGTGGATGAGCGGGTAAACTTCATCCAGAAGCCCTTTAGCATGGAAGATCTGGCCGGCAAGGTGCGCAAGGCTTTGGTGCGCGAGGACTAAGCCACCGCGGCGCTATCAACCCCCACAAAACCCCTTTTTCATTCCTCCGGAAAACAAAATCCGGAGGAATGTTCCCCATTGCAGACTTCCGTTATTTTGAAAGCCCCCGGGCGGCCGGCGGGGCAAACCACTTATAAACAGCGGGTAGGATCAGCAGGGTAACCAGGGTGGACGTCCCCAATCCACCCACTACCACGGCGGCCAAAGGCCGTTGGACCTCGCTGCCGGTACCGCTGGAAAAGAGCAGGGGAATAAGGCCCAGGGCGGTGGTCAAAGCGGTCATCAGAACCGGCTTCACCCGACGCAGGGCACCCTGGATGGCGGTTTGGTCGGCCGTTTTGCCGGCGTCGTTCAGGTTGTTCATGGTGGAAACCATTACCATGCCATTGCCCAGCGCAATGCCCAACAGGGCGATAAAACCCACCGAGGCCGGCACGGATAAATTTTGTCCGGAAAGCCACAGAGCGGCAATACCGCCAACCAGGGCCAGGGGAATATTGAGTAAAATGAGGGCGGTGCTTTTCAGGGAATTGAAGCTGGAAAAAAGCAGGGTAAAAAGGACCAGCAGGGTAATGGGAATAACCATTGCCAGGCGCTTGTTGGCTTCCTGTTGAAGACGGAACTGTCCGCCCCAGGTCATCAGGTATCCGGGAGGAAGCGATAGCCGCTCTCCCAACAGACGCTGCCCTTCTGCCACAAAGGAGCCGATATCTCTTTCCCGGACATTACATTGCACCGTGATAAAGCGCTGATTTTGTTCCCGGGTTATCTGTCGCGGGCCCACCACTTCCTGAACCTCGGCCAGCTGTGAGAGCGGCACGGAAATGCCATCCGGGCCGCGAATCAGCAAATTGCCAATAGCGGCAGCCCGGTCGCGGGCTTCCGCTGCGTAGCGAACCAGGATATCGAAATGCCGGATTCCCTCGAAAACCTGTCCGGCAGTAATCCCCCCGATTGCGGTGCGGATGGTTTGTTGCACCTCACTCACATTGATGCCGTATCGGGCAATGGCTTGGCGGTTGATGCGGGCAACCAGTTGCGGCATTCCGGCGACCTGATCCACCTGAATATCCCGGGCTCCGGAAATGCCGGAAAGGATGTCCGCAATCTGATCGGCCTTTTCCCGCAGTACCCCGAGATCATCCCCGAACAGTTTGACCGCCAGCTCTGCCCGCACCCCTTCGAGCAGTTCATCGACACTCATTTGAATCGGCTGGGTAAAGTTGACCAGGGCGCCGGGAATCTCGCCCAGTTCTTGCCGGATGAGGGTTTCCAGAGCAGCCTGGTCCCCGCTGCCCCGCCATTGGGCTTCCGGAGCCAGGCGGATGAACATCTCGGCGCTGTTGACCGGATCGGCATGGGCTCCGACCTCCCCGCGCCCAATCCGGCTAACCACCCCGTCCACTTCCCGGATGCGCATCAATCGCCGTTCCACAATCCCGGCAATACGGGTACTTTCGGTCAACGAAATGGAAGGGGCCATGGTTAAACGCAGCACAATGGTGCCTTCGCGCAGGGTGGGGGTAAATTCCGACCCCAATCGCGGAAAAATGAACAATCCGGTGCTCAGCAGGAGCAGGGCGAGGAATATTGCCAGCCCCCGCCTATGCACCATAAAA
Organism: Calditrichota bacterium; assembly: GCA_020434205.1. Lineage (GTDB taxonomy): Bacteria > Calditrichota > Calditrichia > RBG-13-44-9 > J075 > JAGRBF01. Next base: position 7,499 of record JAGRBF010000083.1, read on the forward strand.
GTTACCAATGGGGCGTAAACCCCGCGGATTGCTCCTTCGAAATGTCGTTCCCACGCCGGGGCTGTCCTTTTTTTCTTTTTCATCAGATAGGCGGCCAGAGCCGGGGCCAATACCACCGCAAAAACCAGTGACCCCAACATGGCCAGAGCCACGGAGAAGGCCAAAGGGGAAAAAGTTTTTCCCTCAACGCCGCTCAGGGTAAACAGGGGCAGAAAAACCACGATGATGATCAGAATGGCAAAAACCACCGGACGGATGACCTCTGCTACGGCCGGAACGATGGTGCCCAGGTGCGATTGGCCGGGGGGCATTTGCCTTAACCGGTGGTCGATATTTTCCACAATTACAATCGTCCCGTCGACCAGCATGCCGATGGCAATGGCCAGGCCGCCGAAGGACATCAGGTTGGCGGAAATATTGAAATAATGCATTCCCAGGAGAGCAAATAGAATGGAAAAAGGGATGGAAAGGGCCACCACCATACTGGGCCGCAGGGATCCCATAAAAACGAACAGAATCGCGATAACCAGAATAATCCCCAGGATCAGGGCCTCGCTAACCGTGGCGATGCAGGCCTCTACCAGGGTTTTTTGTTCATAATAGGGGACAATTCGCACTCCGGGCGGTAAAATCCCGTTTATTTCGGCTACTTTTTCCTCAACGCGCCCGATGACGGTGGAAGCATTACTCCCAAAAAGTTTGACCACCATCCCCGAAACCACCTCCGTTTTTCCATTGCGGGTTTGGCTGCCGCGGCGGATGGCGCCGCCGCTGCGCACCTCGGCCACCTGGCGTAAATAGACCGGGGTACCGCGGTTGGTTTTAACGACGATATTTTCCAGATCCCCGATACCGGTGGCCAGCCCTACCGAACGCACCACAAATTCCTCGGCGCCTTTTTCGATGAACTGGGCCCCAACGTTGAGGTTGTTGTTGCGGATGGTTTCGACGAGGTGGTTGAGGTCCACCCGGTAGCGCTGTAAAGCCCGGGGATCCACCGCCACCTGATATTGTTTCTCCCAACCGCCGATTCCCAAAACCTCCGTTACACCGGGAACGGTTTGCAGGTGGAATTTGACGACCCAATCCTGCAGGGTGCGCAATTCGGTGAGGGAATAGCTCCCGGTGCTGTCCTCGAGGTAATAAAACATGACCAGGCCCATGCCGGTGGAGATAGGTCCCATGCGGGGACTGCCAAATCCCTCGGGAATTTTTTCCCGGGCTTCGGCAAGTCGCTCCCCGACCAATTGCCGGGCAAAAAAGATGTCGATGCCGTCCTCAAAATAAATGTTGACCACCGAAAGGCCGAAGTTGGAGACCGAGCGGAGCATCTTGAGGTCGGGCAGCCCGTTCATGGCAGCCTCAACCGGGTAGGTGACGAATTTTTCCACCTCTTCCGGTGCCAATCCCTCCGTAACGGTAAAAACCTGAACGAGGGTCGGGGAAACGTCCGGGAAGGCGTCGACGGGCAGCTGGCGGTAGGCGACCGCTCCCGCGGCCAGGATGAGCAGCCCGAAACAAACGGTAAGCAGGCGTTTGTCGATCGCAAATCGAATAATGCTGTTCATATTGCCTCCCGCCTAATGGGCGTGTCCGTCGCCGAATGTATTTTTCTCCAACTCGGCCTTCATCAGAAAGCCCCCGTTGGAGACGAAAATATCCCCGGGATCCAGGCCCTTCACAATTTCAACGAAACTTTCGTCCCGGCGACCGGGAACAACCGCCTGGGCCTGGAACAGCTTCCCGTCCCGGATAAATACCACCGTTTCATTCGCCACCTTGTGCAGCGCGGAATAGGGAATGCGCACCGCCGCCTCCCCCCGGGAAACGGAAACCGTTCCGCTGATGAACAGGCCGGGGCGCCAGCGGGATTCCGGATTGTTGATTTCCACCCGGGCCGTGGCGGTTTGGGTGCGGATATCAATGACCGGGCTTATGTAGGCAATTCGACCGGAATAGGCGGGCATATTGGTTTCACCGGTAATGAGGACCGTTTGGCCGGTTTTGATGAGGGAAAGATCTTTTTCATAGACGTCCAGCTCTGCCCATACCGCCCTGAGATCTGCGATGAGAATATCGTGATCTTCGCTGGTGATCGCCTCTCCGGGGGTAAGGTGCATATCGATTATAGTTCCGCGCATCTGGGAGCGGATCTGATAGGGGGCCAGGCTCTCATTGCTTTCCACAATGGCCAGAACCTCATCTTCAGCTACCGGATCCCCGACTTTTTTGAAGACTTTTTTCACGATGCCCGGAAAACGGGGGCGGATATGGGCCAGTCTACCGGGGTCGATGGCAATTTTTCCGCTCAGTTCCACCGCAGTGTTGATGTAGCCGGTGGCGGCGGTATCCAGGGCAATCCCGAACTCCGCGAGCAGAGAATCGGAAAATTCCAGGTTATGAGGATCGGGCGCGCCATGGTCCGCCGTCGGATGCGTGCCATGCCCGGCCGGTTGGGGGGAGTGGCAGGCGGAAATCCCCAGGGAGAAGCAAATTATGGTAATCAAGGTTGAAATCTTTTTCATGTTGGTTTTCCTGATAACTTGATGGTGATTGGCAATGAATCTGTCCTCACTTCCAAATCCTTTAATGCAGGGCGCTGGCGGTGAGCTTTTCGATCTCAATTGCGGCGCCGTGGAATTCCCGCAGGGCATGCAGAAGACTGTCCCGGCTTTCGAAGAGGGTGCGCTGGGCGTCCAGAAGGTCCAGAAAATTGAACCGTCCCCGGGCATAACCCTCACTGATATTCTGGAAGGCCAGCTCTGCACCGGGGATGATTTTTTCCCGCAGGGCCAGCACTTCGCTGCGGGAAAGCTCAAACGCCCGTCTGGCCCGATCCAACTCTAACCCGAGCTGCAAGGCAAGCGCCCGGCGCTCCGCCCGGATCCGGTTTAGGATTTCCCGTGCGGCAAGGCGGTCGCCCTGATTGCGATCGGTTAACGGCAGCGGCAGGGACAGACTGAAAAGAACCGCCACATCTTCCTGCGAGTTGAGGTATTTGATGCCCCCACCGATAACCGGGTCGGGAATTGCCCCGGCATCCGCCAGCGCAATGGCGGCCATCTGGCGGGCCTCCGCGGCCTGGTAGGCGGCCAGAGCGGGGTTGCGATTTAACAGGGACCTCAGGGAATCCTGCGGGGGAAGGGAGATTAATGCGTCAAAATTTCCGGAGAGCGCCGGGAGGGCTCCGGAGGCAATTCCGCAAATTCCCGCCAGGGTTTCCCGGGCGAGAATGTCCGTTTCCCGGGCCCGGGAGAGGGCCATCTCATGACGTGCCAGAATGATGGCTGCCCGGGCCGCCTCGGCAGGTGAGGCTTTCCCTGCCCCAACCCGTTGCCGGGTTCCCTCGTGCAGGTTTCGGGCAATTCCCAGTAGCTCTTCCTTAAGGCGAAGATCCTCCCGGGCGATCAGGGCCAGATTATAGGCCCCGTGCACCTCGGTATAGAGGTCTAGCGCTCTACTGCGGGCGGACCACTGCGAAAGGGCAATATCTCCGGCGGCTACGGTTTTGCTGTGGCCCCGTTTGTTACCCAACCGGAGCGTTTGTTCCAGCAAAATGGTGCTTTCAAAAGCGGCCGCTCCTGCGGGCGTTTGCCCCTGTTTCCCGAACTCGATACTGAGGGCGGGATTTAGCCGTTTCCCCGCCTGGACCAGGCGCGCTTCCCCGGCCCGAATCGCCGCTCTGGCCCCTTCCAGGGAGGGATGGCTGACCATGGCCCGGCGAAGCGCGGCCTGAAGGGTCAGGGAGTCCCCCCGGATGAAAGGTTCGGCTGAGATGGTTTCCTGCCCGGGCAGCAGGTCCAGGGGCGCGAGCGTTTGGCCAGCCGCCTGAAAGGGCGTTTGCAGAAATAAAAACAGGGTGACAAGCAGATACCTGCCTGAACTGGTGGTATGCATATAAACCTCACCTGATGCGCATTTCGGCGGACCAATCTGCCTGAAATGCGGGGTTCAAGAAGTTCTCCCCCTAAACCGGCGGGGAGAAAAATGACTTTGGGGGTGAGGTATGGCTAAATGAGGAGAACGGTGCCGTAGCGGTTATCCCTGCCGCGATGAGCACCGCCGGATAACCGGGAAAGGAGATGGGCCGGTTGCCCGGTTTGCTGAGCAAAGGCCGGACCGGGGTCGGAAGGAGAACAGGCAAACGTGGGATGAAATTTTTGAACTTTAAAGGAAGGGCGGGCCTGTTTTTCCCCGCACCCGGTGTTCAGGGAAAGGTCCTGGCAGTTTCCGCAATGGTCTGCCTGTGTTACGGCACAGGTCGAGGCGTGAAAAGCGGGAAGGCCGGAGATCTCTCCCGGGTTGTCCCGACAGGTGGCCTTGTCGATACTGCTTTCCAGAGCCAGGTGGCCGTCGCTGCCCAGGCAAAGCACAAATCCGCTTAACAGGCTGTGAAAAAGGGCGAAATGCAGCATCAAAAGAAAAGCTGCGATTCGCGACAAGGGCAGGGCTCTGGCGGGATATTCCGGGAATGCCATCGTCTAAGCCACCGCAGCGCTTCGGTTGTATTTGCTGCGGTAATCTACCGGGGACATGCCCGCCATTTTTTTGAAGACTTCCCGGAAAGCCTTGGCGTCCGAGTAGCCGACGTCGAACATGACCTCATTAACGGTTTTGCGCCCGCTTTCCAGGGCTTTTTTGGCCGCCTCGATCCGCACTCGCTGGATGTATTCCATTACCGTATTGCTGGTGGCTTTTTTGAAGCGGCGTTCAAAGGTGCGTCGTCCCACACCCAGCCGGCGGCATAAATCGCTCACCGAAATTTTTTCTTCGAAATGCTCTTCGATATAATTCTGGGCGTTGAGCACTGCCCGGTCGTTATGGCCCTTTTGGGCGGTAAACATAATGAAGGGGCTCTGGGTGTGGCGATCGATATCCACCATAAAGGCTTTGGCGGCCATGATGGCCACTTCCCGCCCGGCGTATTTTTCGATCAGGTAAACCAGCAGATTGGTGAAGGCATAAGCGCCGCCGCTGGTGTAAATGCCGTCCGCGGCGGTCATAATCTTTTCATCCATCAGCAGGGCATTGGGAAAAAGAGCCCGGAACTGGTTGGCGGAGCTCCAGTGGGTGGAGCACGGTTTGCCGTCCAGCAATCCGGCCGAGCCCAGCACAAAGGCCCCGATGCACATGCTGGCGATCTCTGCCCCGTTGTGATACTGCCGGACCAGCCATTCGCACAGGCCGGGATTGATGCTCATGTTGTAATCATGATCCCCGTGAATGGCGGGCAAAATGATCAAATCGGTGTGTTTGACGTCGCCGATGAGGGTATCCGGGCGAAGCGATAAATGTTCGCGTGGCTGGGTGGAATTGGCCAGACCCACCCGGTGAAGTTCGAAAAGCGGGTCGCGGCCGTTCTGCCTCAAAAAGCTGTTGACCCACTCCAGAATCTGGTGGGTGCCCTCCAGATTTACCATGCTCACATTGCCGTTGGGAACGAGAATCGATACGTGTTTCATACAGGCAAAATAAGGTCGTTTTCTGTCGCAATCAACCCGATAAATTGTCGGAAATCCCCAGCGCGGGAACACAATTTTTAACTTAAGTTACTGATGTTATGTGATAACCACGAAGGTGCCAGGTTCACTATTAAGTCAGGAAAACCTGTTTAAGGGCCGACAATCTTTACGAAAAAGGAAAGCATGCTCACATTTAACCACTCCCGTAAAATTAGCGCCTCGGTTGAGGAGGTCTTCGCCGCCATCAGCAGTCCGGAGCGCCTGGCCCGCTGGTGGGGACCGGCCGGATTTACCAATACTTTTGACCTCTGCGAATTCCGCACCGGTGGGCGCTGGTCTTTTGTGATGCACGGTCCGGACGGCCGGGATTATCCGAACGAGAATGTGTTTGAAGAAATCGAGGCGCCCGGAAAAGTGGTGGTAAAACACGTTTCCCAACCGCATTACCGTTTGACCATAAAACTGACCCCGGACGGCACGGGAACCGCGGTTTCCTGGACCCAGGTTTTTGAGAATCCCGATATCGACCGCGAAAAACTGGAACGCATTGTGGGCAATGCCAATGAGGAAAACCTGGACCGTCTCACGGATGAAGTTTTAAACAATCCGTCCGGGAAATAAAAGTAGATCAAATATAAAGCCGACAGCTGGTCGGCCGCGGAAGAACCCCCAAAAGCGACAGGTGCCATGTCCGTATCCCCGTCTTTTAATCCCGATGTCGATGCCTTTATGGCCGGCTTGGATCATCCCCTTAAAGAGGCCATTGAAGGACTTCGCCGGGCCATTCTGGCCCTTGATCCTGCTATTGCCGAGGAAATAAAATGGAAAGCGCCCAGTTTCAAACTGGAAGACCACTTTGCCACCTTTAAACTCTATCCGCCCCGCCAGATCCAGATTGTGCTGCACCGGGGCGCCAAGGTAAAGCCGGTCGACAAAACCTATACTTTGCCGGATCCCCACGGTCTGTTGAAATGGCCGGCCCCGGACCGCTGCGTGTTGACCCTGAAGTCCGGCGAACAGGCTCAAGAGCTGACGGAAGAGGTCTGCGGGATGATCAAAATGTGGATAGCTCAGTTGTAGGCGCCTGCTTGTTGTCTGTCAATCGTAATGTGGCTACTTCGTCATCCCG
>JAGRBF010000084.1:0-6270 GCA_020434205.1 Calditrichota bacterium
ACTTCTGTTGCGCAACAATTGACCAAAAGCCTTTTAGTAGACTGTCAATTATAGTAAGTCCTGTTCGTCATCCCGGCAATCTTTAGGCCAGGATCCATCGGGACGTTGGGTATGTACCCCGGCCCAAAAGCATACCGGGGTGACGGTCCAGAGGCCACAACCAGACTAAGCACACTTGACAGACTACTAGGAATCCTCTTCTTCGTCGATTGGCGGTTCCGGGGGATCCTTCAGACTGGCCAGAACGGCGTTGGCGGCAGCTGAAACGAGCAGAGCGACGGCAACAGCTTCAATTCCCATGTGTGCACCTTAGCTTTAAGAGTGTTGAGTATCATCGATTGCGTAAGCAAAACCATCCTGAAAACTATTTCCCTTTGCGCCCCTGCCCTTTGGGCGGGTTGAGGCGGGGCAATATCTTGGCGGTAAATAACCGGACATTGGCATAAAGGGAAAACAACAGCGCCAGCCAAAGCACGGTTTCCATATAGTCCGGAAGCTGATCCATTTTCACCCCCTGGTTTAGAGAATCTGCAGAGATAGGCCGGATTTGCAAAATAATATCAATTTCCCGCCACATTTCAAAGAGTATCCCCGAAAAAGGGACATCATTTTTCACAAAAAAGCTTTCGGAAAGAAAGTGCTTCCGGCAAACATCCCGCTGCGCAAAGAACGCCGGGCGTTCTAACGGCCGGCGTTCAATGGACAAGGGCAAGATTCCCAAAGGGTTTTCTATCTCGGCAGTTCCAGACTGAGTTGCCGGGCCTTTTGGGCATAAGAGCTGGAAGCGGAAATGCTGTTGAACTGCTCCCGGGCGCTGCGGAAATCCCCATCCTGACCGTAGGTGACCCCCAGGTAAAAGGAGGAGGCGTCATGCGGATTCCCCACGGCGCGAGCCTGCAGAATGGCCAGGTTGAAGTCCACAATGGCCGCGTTGAGATGTCCTTCCTTCTCCGTCTCGGCGGACAATGCCAGATTGGCCAGACCGCTGTAGAGGAAATAGGTTTCCAGGACCAGGCTGCGCCGGGCGGAAAGACTGTCCGCATCGTTGCCAACCCGGAAAGCCAGGGTTTCGGCATCCTGCCTTACCGTGCCCAAAACGGCCAGCGCTTCGCTGTGCTGATGGGTGAGGTAGCGCAGGGTGCCATCCTGAAGGGCTTCCTGAATGGCCCGTAAATCTTCGGGAACGGGGACGCTTTCTCCCCCGGTCCGCAGGGTGCCGGTTACCCCGGCGCCGGGATTGGGCAGGTTGCTCTGCCATTCCTGCAGGTAGGCGGAAAATGGACTGTCGGTGGCAGCCGGTTTAAAAAGCAGCAGCAGGGCCAGTCCGGCGGCAACCGCATAGCCGATCCACGGGGATTGCACCCAGGAGCGGGAAGGAGCCTGCGGAATTTCCGAAAGCCGGTGAACCCGGGCGCCCTCTTCGGCCTCCTGGCCATGGCTGGAAAAGGCCTCCCGGATGGTTTTTTCGACAATGTCCCGATCGCTGAGCTGGCGGGAGAACTCGCCCTCGAAGGAAAAGGCCGGGTCCGCCTCGGTTTCGGGATGAATGTGGTTGAGAATGCGCAGGCATTTGCGGTAGCTCTCCGAGGAGGTGGAGAGGGCATTCAGCAAACGGGCGGCATCCGGCGGGGTAATATTCCCGGAAAAGTAGGATTCCAGAAGAGTGCTGATTTCCACGGTGGAATAAAATCCCGGGGTTCCCGGCGGGAGCGCCCCGGCCTTTTTCTGCAAATCCCGGACGATGCCCAGCAGCAGATCGCTTGCCGGCTCCTTGCTTACCGCGTCGGTCAGATCGCTGAGGCGATCGGGCTGAATATCCCCGCGGATAATGGCCTTGAGATCCTGGTGAGAGATCTTCATTGATGGATCTTGCATATCATTTCTCGCAAATAGTGATACGGTTGTTTTGATGCGCACACTGCTTCCCGCAGCGTTTGACATGAAGAGCAGGCCATTTTATCAAAACTCTCAAAAAAATATTTTTTTCACAGAATGAAGGCCAAAGAATAGTCCGGCGTTGCCGGATGTGTCGATGGGTCGGGTATGGGTGTTGTCGTTTTCTTAACCTCCACCAATTGCCAATTGCTAATCGCTCCCGGCAATTAGCTCTTCCCGAAACTGCCCATAGGCGCGAACCACTTCCGTAAAAAAGGTGAAGAAGGGATAAAACTGATTGGCGTAGTTGAAAAAGGGGTCCTTCTGATCCTCGGGAATCCCGATCAAAAAGAGGGTGAGCAGCAAATCGCTCTGTTGTTCGGGGCTCAGGTCTTCCGGGGAATAGTGGAGATTGAGCACCGGGGCGATAATGTTGAGGGCTTCTTCCTGGTTCTTCAATAACAGCAGGCGTTTCTCACAGATCTGCAGGAGCGCCTGCTCCCCTTCGTCCAGAAGATCCGGGGAAAGCGCGGTATTCCGGTCCTGGCGCTCGCGAAGGTATCCCAGAACCCGGCCAAACTGATTTTCGTTGAGAGGGTTCATGAGATCATTCGTTCAAAAGAGATAGTTGACCGCTTCCCTGCAATTCGCGCAGAATTTTGCGTCTGCGGTTTACCACATTGTCGACCACCCGGTGACCAATGTCCCCCAGGTAGGGCAGGGCTTCGATATGTTCCCGGTCGAATTCCGAGAAGGTGTAGAGCAGGAAAATGTGAATATCCCGCTCCGAGGATTTGGGGCGGCTGACCCGCAACTGGGCGACCACCTCCTCGTAAATTTCCGCGAACTCTGCACGGGCATCGATGCTCTGCTGCAGTTCCGGGGGAATGACGCCCTCGGTTTCCTCCAGAAACTCCCGGCTGAAGTATTTTCGCAGCAGGCGTCCGGTGGCGTTGCGGCAGATAATGCCCAGCCAGGAGAGAAACATAAATTCGTTATCCGGATTGCGGAAATTGGCCAGCGCCTGGGCATTGTCCTGGCACAAAAGGGTGTAAACGTCCATGATGGCGTCGTCTACCACGGATCCGGCCTGCAGGGGCAGGCGGCTGGCCCGGTAGGTATAAACCCGCTGGCGCACCTTGCGCTCGATAAAAGAACCGTAGCGTTCCATAAACTCCCCCCAGGCCCGCTCGTATTCACGACGGTTTTGGGGGGTGGTAAGGTGCTGTAAAAGGTCCTTTAGTTCCATGATTGCGGGCCGTTCCGGGTAACTTCCGAGGTGCAGGGTGATAACAGCGCTCCAAACGGAGATTTGCCCAGAAGATACGGATTAAGGTGGCGAGTTCCAATATTTTAAGATGCTAACTTGGTGAAATAAACAGAAATGGATATATTTAAGGTAAGAATCAGCCGCATTTTAACAACCAAATCTGGCGCTCCCGGAGGGCTTATGCGCACCTCATTTCTGGCGGTCCTTTTGCTGGTGGTCCTGCCTGCCGTTTCGCTAATCTGCCAAACCGGCGGTTTTCCCAAACCCCCGGTCCTGTTCCAGTCCCCGCTAAGTCCCCGGATCGCCAACTACGACATGGCGGTAACCCTGGAGCCGGAGCAGCGCATGCTGCGCGGACGTCAGGTGATCTCCTGGCGCAACGACAGCCCCAACCCGGTCAGCGATTTGCGCCTGCACCTCTACCTGAATGCCTTCCGCAACAACCGCTCTACCTTCATGCTGGAATCCGGCGGCCGCCATCGCGGCAACGAGATTGATGAGGAAGGTTGGGGGTTTATCGAAGTGCTGGAGATGCGCCTGGTGCGTCCCGATTTGCGCTCCACCCAACTGAGCCTTAACCGCCTCCCCGAAATGACCGGGGTGGTGGAACTGCCGGGGCCGGATCTAAGCGGGGACATCAGCTATATTCAGCCGGATACCCCGGACCATTCTCACGACAAAACCATGATGCGGGTGCCCCTGCCGGAGCCGGTTCAGCCGGGCGAAACCATCAACCTCTATACCCGCTTTGTGGCGCGCCTGCCGGAGCCCCCTTTTGCCCGCACCGGCGCCAAAGACGAGTTTTTCTTTGTGGGGCAATGGTTCCCCAAAATGGCCGTTCTGGAAGAAAACGGCTGGAACACCCATCAATTTCACCTCAATTCCGAGTTCTTCGCCGATTACGGGGTTTACAATGTTTTTATGACTGTGCCCCGAGAGAATAAGCTGGGCGCCACCGGCATGCAGGTCGGTGATATCCGCGATAACGGGGACGGCACCGCCACCCATTTTTACCACGCCGAGGATGTCCACGATTTTGCCTGGACCACCAGCCCCGAATTTCAGGAGCACCTCGCCAAGGCCCAGGATGTGGAAATCCGCCTGCTGCTGCAACCCGACCACCGCGACCAGGCCGCCCGCCATCTGGAAGCCGCTAAAAAATCGGTGGAGTATTTTCAAAACTGGTACGGCGATTATCCCTATCCCAACCTCACCGTGGTAGATCCCCGCCGGGAAGCAGACGGGGCCGGGGGCATGGAATATCCGACCCTGATTACCGCCGGGACCTTCTACGGCATGCCGGAAGGATTCCGTCCCCTGGAAATTGTGATCCTGCACGAGTTCGGCCACAACTACTGGTACGGGCTGCTGGCCTCCAACGAATTTGAAGAAAGCTGGCTGGACGAGGGGATCAATTCCTACACGGAAGTGCAGATCATGAACGACTGGTTCGGCCCCAAAGGGGATATGCTGGACATGTTCGGCCTGCAGGTCAACGACATCGAGTTCCAGCGGGCGGCCTATCTCTCCACCAAGGATTACGACCCGGTGGTGCAGGATGCCTGGGGCTTTTACAACAATCGCAGCTACGGGATTAATTCCTACATGCGTCCGGCCACCCTGCTGAGTTCCCTGCAGAACTACCTGGGTCGGGAGCGCATGCAGGCGGCCATGCGCGCCTATGTGGAGCGCTTTCGCTTCAAACATCCCACCACCCGGGATTTCATCAACACCTTTAACGACGTAACCGGTGAAAACCTGGACTGGTTTTTTGATCAGGCCCTCTTTAGCACCGCGGTTCTGGATTATGCGGTGGACGGAGTTTTTACCCGAAAATGGGCCAGGGACGAAGGGTTCGATTTTACGGTTGATGTGGAAAGTTTGATCGATACCCTGGCCTTCGCCACCGACAGCGCCGCCGCGGCCGATTCCAGCGAGACAATCTACTACAGCGGGGTAAACCTGCGCCGCCGCGGCGATTTTAAGGTCCCGGTGGAAGTGCGGATTACCTTCGAAGACGGGGAAGTGATTCAGGAAAGCTGGGACGGGCAAAGCCTGTGGAAAAAATTCCGCTATCACAAGCCCTCCAAGCTGGTTTCCGCGGAATTGGATCCGGATAACAAATGGCTGTTGGACGCCAATATCGCCAACAACAGCAAGGCGGTCGAGCCGCTTAAGTCCGGGGTTACCAAAATTTCCGGGCGATACACCTTCTGGGTGCAGTTCCTTCAGGATATGCCGGAGGTCTTTAACCTGTTGTTTTTGTTCCAGTGATGAGGGCAGAAAAAATCAGATCCTAAGAGGCTTGGATCCTATGATCATTCCTGCTTTGGATCTAAGGATCTAAGGTTCATCGGTCCTATTGTCCATTGGTCAAGTAGTTTCCCAAATCAAACCACAACGAGCCCAATTATGGTATTCAAAACCCTTCGAGCCGGATTTTATCGCATGTGGCAGTTCCGCCGGATTCTGGTCCTTTATTACCTGGCCAGCCTGCTGTTTGCGATTTTCGCCATGATCCCCGCCCGCACCTTTCTCTCCAATTATCTCGGCGACAGCCTGTGGGGCGAGCGCCTGGCCAACGGGGCGGACATGCACCTGATTCTGGAGTTCCTGCTCAATGCCGACGGTTTTTTGCCGGTAGTGATGGTGGCGCTGGTGCTGGCCAGCCTTTTTTATTGGCTGGGACTATTGTTTCTCTCCGGGGGAGCCTTCTCCCTGTATTGCCATGCGGAGCGCTACCAGGCCCGGGAGTTCTGGGGACAGGCCGGTGCTTTTCTGGGGCGCTTCATCCGGTTGGGGCTGTATACTCTGGTGGTTCTGGCCCTGGGCATTGCCGCCATCCAGCTGATCACCCGTGGGCTGCAGCACCTGATCTACGGCAGCGATCCCTATTCCACGGTGACTTACTGGTGGAAGTGGTTTACCGTGGCGGTGCAATATATCTGGATCGTGACGGTGGGTCTGAGCTTCGACTTCGCCCGCATTTACGCGGTGCGCACCGATGCCCGGGGCATGTTTGGCGCCTTGCGCTACGGCCTGGGCTTTGTTTTTTCCCATCTGCGCCGCACCCTCACCCTGGTGCTGACCGTGATGGTGCTGATCGCCTTTATCGCCCTGTTCCT
>JAGRBF010000084.1:6412-8436 GCA_020434205.1 Calditrichota bacterium
CTGGTGCCGCGAACGGATCCGCGCTGGGCGGAACTCAGCGGCGACGTCAGCCCTTCAGGATCTTCCCCAGCCGCGCCATAGCCAACGCCATCCGCTCCGGCGGTTCTCCGGCAAAACAAACCCGCATGTGGTGCCGGAAATCGCTGCCGAAATCGACCCCGGGGGCAACCGACACGCCCCCTTCCAGGCAAGTCCGGATCAGTTCGTCATACCCGCGGCCCCGCAGGTAGGGTTCGGTAGAGAAAAAGAGATAATAGGCCCCCTCCGGACTTTGCAAATTCAGATCCAGCCTGTTCAGGCAATCATCGCGAATGCCCTGACATTCCCTGACAAAATCCCCATACCAGGAGCGGCGGGTTTGCACCGCTTCCACCACCATTTGCTGGCCGATGGTGCTGGGTCCGTAGAGCAGGTGCACCAGAATTTTGTTGAGGGCCCGGATCGCTGGCTCCGCTGCCGCGATATACCCCAGGCGGATTCCGGCAAACATGTAGACCTTGGAAAAGGTGAAGATGGAGAGGGTGCGTTCCCGCATCCCGGGCAGGGTGGCGATGGAGATGTGCTGATGGTCGTCGTAAGTCATCCCGTCGTAAGCCTCATCGGAGAGCACCCACAGATTGTGTTTCGCGGCCCAGCCGGCCACCTGCTCCAGCTGGGTGCGGCTGAGCACCTTGCCGCTGGGGTTGTTGGGGGTGTTGAGATACAGAGCTACCGTTCCCGGCTGAAGGTGGTGGTCCAGGTAAGCCGCGATATCAAGATCCGGCTGATCGTAAAGGCGCTGGTAAAAAGGCGTTTCATAACCCTCTCCCTCGGCCATGCGCACCATGCCCGGGAAAAAGGGCCAGCAGGGGGTCAGGATCATCACCCGTTCACCGGGGTCCAGCAGTCCCAGGGTGCAGACCACCAGGGCGTTGGCGGCGCCGGCGGTCAGGAGAATTTCCTCTTCGTTGAAATCCAGGGCGTTATCGGTGCTCAGCTTTTCGCTTAGAGCGCTGCGCAAGGTGGGAATCCCGAACGTGTTGCAGTAGCGGTTGAAAAGGGGATGGGCCTCCCGGAAAGTTTTTTCGATGGGAAGGGGGTAGGGGGGCTGTCGGTAGGCATCGCCGATGTGCAGGCGCACCAGATTATCGCCTTGCTGCCGCATCAGGGGGAGATATTTTTCAAAAACCGAGCCCTTAAGGGCCTTCTGACGCGCGGAGAAATCGGGAAAAAGTGGCATTGTGGCTCCGTTTTTTGGTGGACCGAAGGACTAATGGACCATTGGACCAGAAGACCAATAGATCCTATGATCCTTGGATCTTAAGTTGGCTTTTCTAAGGATCTAAGGATCTAAGGATCGCCTTTTGTCTTCTTTCTGTCCTTTTGTCCTTCAGTCCTTCGGTCCAATAGTCCATTTGTCCAATGGTCCATTTGTCCGGTCAAGTCCTCAGGTATTCCTTCAGCACCGCATAGGCCTGGTCCAGGGCCCGGCGCCGGTGACTGATTTCGTGTTTTTCTCCCTCGCCCATTTCGGCAAAAGTGCGGGAATGTCCTTGGGGAACGAAGAGAGGATCGTATCCGAAGCCGCCCTTGCCGCGGGTTTCCTCAATGATGTGCCCTTCCACGATTCCGCAGACCGTTTCCCGGATGCCCTCACCGACGATGGCGATCGTAGCGTTGAAGCGGGCTTTGCGCTGCTCCCCGGGCAGGCCGCTGAGCTTTTTCAACAGCAGGGCGTTGTTGTCCGCGAAACTTTTATGTTCTCCGGCAAAGCGGGCGCTGTACAGCCCGGGCGCCCCGTTGAGGGCTTCAACCTCCAGTCCGGAATCGTCGGCGATGGTCAGCAATCCGGTAAAATCGTAGCCCGCCTGGGCTTTAAGGAGGGCGTTTTCGGCGAAGGTTTGCCCGGTTTCCTCAACATCGGGTAAATCCGGGACATCCGCCAGGGAAATCAGCTGCAGGGGCAGTTCCCGCAGGATAAAGGTTACTTCTTCGATCTTGTGGCGATTGTGGGTGGCCAGCAGAACCCGGGGAAATTGGGGCAT
>JAGRBF010000653.1 GCA_020434205.1 Calditrichota bacterium
ACTTCTGTTGCGCAACAATTGACCAAAAGCCTTTTAGTAGACTGTCAATTATAGTAAGTCCTGTTCGTCATCCCGGCAATCTTTAGGCCAGGATCCATCGGGACGTTGGGTATGTACCCCGGCCCAAAAGCATACCGGGGTGACGGTCCAAAGACCGCAAAGTGACTAAGTTCGCGCTTTCGCGTTTGGTTTCCCGGAAGCATTCAGGTTATTTTGAATTTGCCAGACATTCCGGTTGTGGTTTCCGGAAAGTTATATTAGGTTTAAGCGTCCCTGCTGTTTGCCTTCAACGGACCTGGTTCCGTTACCGCCCCGGGCTTCGGCAAACCCTGACCCTGCAAGCGTGCAGGCGTTAGAGGACTTTGCCGGAAGCTCTTCATTCCCCGCCATTCTGTCCGCCAACCAATAGAAACGGTTGTCTAATATTCAATATGGAGTATCCAATGCGATATTTGTCGGTTTGGGTTGTTGTTTTTGTTCTGGGACTGATTTTGTTTTTTCCGCTTTCTGCGGACGATCTGGTTCGCCAGGAAACCGGGGTAAGCCGGGTCCATAATGAGCTGGGAATCCGCGGGGCCGGTGCCATTGTGGCCATTCTGGATCGCGGCATAGATTATGAACATCCGGATTTTCGCAACCCGGACGGCACCACCCGGATCCTCTATATTTACGACATGACCGACCCTCAGGGGGCCAACGATCCCGACAATCCCTACGGTATCGGCACCATTTACGATGCCGGGGAGATAAATGCCGCGCTGTCCAGCGGAAATCGCCTGGCTACCCGGGATGCGGTGGGCCACGGAACGGCCAGCGCCGGCCTGGCTGCCGGAAACGGTGCCGCCAGCAGCGGGATGTATGCCGGAATGGCTCCGCTGGCATCCATTATTGTGGTCAAAATTACCACGGAAGGGGCCCCAGCTCATGACGGAGAACCGGCGGAGGCGGCCTTTTATCAGCCAACGTATGTTCCGGTGGCCATGGATTTCTGCATCGACAAGGCGGCGGAAGTCCATTTGCCGGTGGTGATGCTGGCCAATTTCGGCTCCATCCAGGGGCCCATGGACGGCACCAGTACTCTGGCGAGAGAACTGGACAGCCGCTTCGGGCCGGGCCATCCGGGCCGTGTTTTTATCACCGGCAGCAGTGATGACGGGGGCTGGGACAATCACGCTCAGGGCACCGTCGTTTCCGGGGATACGGCGACCATCACCATGACCAAAAGCGCCGGCAATTTGCGGGTCGACCTTTGGTATAACAATGCCGATCGCTTCGACGTGCAACTGGTTACCCCGGGCGGGGTGTCGGCGGTTTTCGCTTCGCCTGCCAGCAATGCCTTACGGAGCCAGCAAAACACCGGCGAATTCGCCTATTACCACAACGGCAGTGATGTGGATTTTTTTGGGGCCCTTAACGACCGGCGCGAGATTCTGATCGACTTCACCGGAGCCGCCGGCGATTATGCCATCCGCCTGATCGGAGCCACCGTTGCCAGCGGGGAATTCCAGGCTTCTCTGAACCCCGGCGCGATCATCTATAACAACAACAATCGTTTTACCAGCTATGTGGTTCCGGGATATACCGTCTGGGACCTGGCCTCCGCCCATAACAACGTCTGCCCCAATTCTTACGTGAACCGGCAATTCTGGACCGACATCAACGGGGTCACCCGGACCTATCCGGGAAACGACGCCGGGGTGGGAAATCTGTGGACGGGCAGCGGAGTCGGTCCCACCTTTGATGGGCGCACTGGCGTTACCGTCAGTGTTCCGGGCAACACCAACTTTGGCGCTTATGCACCGCGCTCTTATTTTGCCTCTCTGGGTTTTACCCGGGTAGCGGGTGGGGACGGGCAATTCGGATACGGAACCCTTGGCGCGGTTAGCGGGGCCGCTCCGGTGCTCACCGGCATCGTCGCGCTGATGCTGGACGCCGATTCCACCCTGGATTCTGAGGAGGTAAAAACCCTCCTGCAGCAATATGCCCGGGAGGACAGTTTTACCGGAACCGTTCCCAATGCCCGTTGGGGTGGGGGAAAGGCGGATGCTTTCGCCACGGTGAATGCCATTATCAGCACCAATGGGATCGGGGATGCCGGGCCGGATGGACTTCCCGAAACAATGACCCTTCGCCAGAACTATCCCAATCCCTTTAATCCGACCACGCAAATCCGCTTCGCGTTGAAGCGCGCCGCCCCAACCAGTCTCAAGGTGTACGATGTCCGGGGATCCCTGATTGCCACCCTGGTGGACGGTCAATTGCCGGCCGGTCACCATAGTGTCACCTTCTCCGGTGAAAACCTCGCCTCCGGTATTTACCTTTATCGCCTGAGGTCCGGGAACCGGGAAATCACCCAAAAGATGATGCTTATTCGTTAGGTTTTTAGATGTTGGTGGCGGTTCACCGCCACCAACATTTACTTAATCGCACTCGCCCTCCTTTCTTTCCTATCAAATCACCGATCCCGTTTTGCTTGGTCTGGTTGGGACCACTTAACCGTCACCCCGGTATGTTTTTTGGCCGGGGTCCAAGCCCATCGTCCCGGTGGATCCCGGCCTTAAAGATTGCCGGGATGACGAA
>JAGRBF010000085.1 GCA_020434205.1 Calditrichota bacterium
ATGGAGTTAAATCCCCAGTCGGCAATTTGTTGAATATCCTGCTCATTGACGTAGTTGGCGCGGTAGCGGCGGTAAAATTCTTCGGTATCCTGCTCGCCCAGCAGATCGGCGATTTTGTTGCGGATATCGGTTGGCGATCCGTATCCCGGGGTGTGCAGCATATACCCTTCCGGCACCAGCCACCCGCCCAGACCGTACCCCCGCAGCATATAGGGCTGGCCCGCATCGTCCACAATGGCGGTGCCGTTAACCCCCAGAAAACCCTGGCAGAACAAAGCCGGGGACATCAACATCAGCCATAAAACAATCCGTATTGCTTTCATCATGGTGTCGCCTTTTCATAAACGCGTACATAGTCCACTTCCATCTGCTGGGGGAAGACGGTGGTTAAATCCGGATTTCCCGGCCAGTTTCCGCCGACCGCCACATTGAGCAGCAGGTGAAAGCGTTTGTCGAAGGGTGCCGGATAGGGTTGGTTGTCGCTGGACCACTGGTTCATGGTCCCGTAATGGGTGCCATCCACATACCAGCGCATTTCCTCCCGTTCCCACTCCAGGGCAAAGGTGTGAAAATCCCCGGCAAAGGTGCCGGACTGCAACTCGTATGTTCCCGCCGAGCTATGTTGATTATTGGGCCACTGCCCGCCGAAGTGCAGGGTGGCGTAAACCTTATAGGGTTCGTGGCCCAGCAGTTCCATGATGTCGATCTCCCCGGAAGCGGCCCATCCCCCGTATACCCAGTCGGTGGGCAACATCCAGATCGCCGGCCACAATCCCTGCCCGTACGGCAGTTTGGCCCGCACTTCGATGCGCCCATAGAGCCAATCTCCTTTTTGGAGGGTGCGCATGCGCGCCGAGGTATACTCGCGGGTCTGTCCGTTGCTGGTGTAGGATTCCTTGAGGGCGCGGATTACCAGGTGTCCGTTTTCGATGAAACTGTTTTCGGGGCGGGCGGTGTAGTACTGCAGTTCGTTGTTGCCCCCGCCATCGGCATTAACCTCGTATTCCCATTTGGTGAGGTCCACCTGACTTGCGCTGAACTCGTCCTGCCAGACCAGGTTCCAGCCAGGGATTTCCCATTCTTCGGGATTGCTTTGGGTCGGGGATTTTGCTTTGGAATTGGAACCGCAGGTAACAAGCAGTCCGCCCAAAAGCGGTAAGAGTAAAAGGGAAAGCACCCTTTTGCGGGTTAAGACCAACATAAGATTCTCCTGTATCGTTGTGCCTGGCCAGGGCCGAAAAAGCCGGGCGGCTTTTTCTAAAAGATACTTCAACAAGAAATATACCAGATTGGCGCGGGGCAGGGAAAATCAGGGTTAGAGCCTTCGCAGGCCTTGAAAAGGTTATTACTTCAATAAAGGCGGGTTATTAAATTGATAATGTTGGATGGCTGTAGTAAAGCGTCAAGTGTGTTTAGACTATTTGGGACCTCTTAACCGTCACCCCGGTATGCTTTTGGGCCGGGGTACATACCCAACGTCCCGATGGATCCTGGCCTAAAGATTGCCGGGATGACGAACAGGACTTACTATAATTGACAGTCTACTAAAAGGCTTTTGGTCAATTGTTGCGCAACAGAAGT
>JAGRBF010000654.1:0-1270 GCA_020434205.1 Calditrichota bacterium
AGCGCGGCCATCAGGGTGGTGGACTTTCCGCTCCCCGTGGGACCGGTGAGGATCACCATACCCTGCGGTTTGGAGATGGCCCGTTCGAAATCGGATTTGGACTGGTGCTGAAGGCCCAGCTTGTTAAAATCGGTGATCACGTTGCGGTCGTCCAGCACCCGGATCACCACGCTCTCCAGCTTAAACTGAACTTCCTTGCCCACTACCGGCATAATGGAAACCCGGTAGCGGATCATGTGGCCGTCCACGCTGCGCTGGATAAATCCGTCCTGAGCGGCCTCGCGCTCGAAGCGGTCCACGTTGCGGGAGCGGTCCTTGAGCACCGCGGCAAAAGCCTCGGGGCGCAGGCCGGGTTCGGAATACCAGGGCTGCAGTTTGCCGTCCAGGCGAAAGTGAATCTCGGTGCGGGTTACGTCCTTGGGAATAACGTGGATGTCCGAGGCCCCGCGCCGCACCGCTTCCACCAGCATGCCCTCGGCGAGGTTGACCAAAAAGCTTTTGTTCAGCTCGGATTCCAGGGCGCTGGTATCCATTTGTTTGCCGTCTTCGCCTTCCCCGTCGTCGATTTCCAGGCTGGTGTCGGCCAGGTTTTCCAGGAATTCGTTGGTGGGGGCGAAGATGCGGTCCTGCAGCATCACGTAATTGGCGGTAATGAGGTGGCGCACCTCGTGGCGACGGGTTCCCAGAGCCCGGGCCAGAACGGAAATATTGGGATTGGCGGGATTCACCGAGGCAAAAATAAACTTGGGCACCGGCTTGGCGATGTAATCGAAGATGAGGATCTGCTCGTTTTTGGCCAGTTCCTTCATGGAAGGGGAGAGGCGCTCGAACATCTTGCGCATCCCCTGCAGACGTTTGTCGCTGAGGTTTTCCTGGGCGAGGTCCAGCGCCGGCACATTGTTAACCTGGGCCATCTCGGTGTAAATGCGGTCCGGGTCTACCTCAAATTCGTCGATGAGAACCTGGGCCAGGGTGCGCTGATTGGTATAAGGATCGCTTTGTTTGATCTTCAGCGCCTGTTCCAGGGTCTCAAAGGGAATGACGTTTTGCTTAACCAGGTTCCTTCCCAGCTGGTACATCATATCTTGCATGTCATTCCTCGTCTCTCATCTCGCTACATCTTTGGCGTGCTGGGCTTGATAATGGCGGTTTCCGCGGAAATCAGGGTCAGTCCGGTAATGATGATGGTGATGACCAAAGCAATGATCAGCTGAATGTATTCGATGGTGTTTTTCAGCCGGTAAACGGTTTCTTTTTCGTAGTAATTGGC
>JAGRBF010000654.1:1375-4467 GCA_020434205.1 Calditrichota bacterium
AGGCTTTTGCCCTGGCTGAGCATCATGGGGATGGTGATTTTTTTGATCTGCTGTTCCATGTAGCGATTGCCGCAGGCCTCCGAAGCCAGGCGAATGGCGTCGATATTTTCCCCGGAACCGCTGTAGAGGGCGTAGAACACCCGGCAGAAAATTTCGATGGCCGTTTTGTGGACCAGGGTGCCCACCACCGGCAGTTTGAGCAGGGTGCGGTCGAGCAGATAACGCCCGCGATCGGTCTGGAAAAAGTAGCCCAGAGAGCCGCTGATCCCCAGAAACACCAGGGACATCCACACCGCGTTGGCGGAGAGCCACTGGCTGAAGTCCAATACCGCGGCGGTCATTGGCGGCAGGGTGGTGCCCAGGCGCTTGAACAGCAGGGCGGTCTCGGGGAAAATGTACATCACGTAAAAGAGGGTGGCTCCCAGCAGGGCCAGCAGGGTAAAGAAGGGGGTAATGAGGGCGCTGCGCAGGTTCCGCTTGAACTCGGCATTGCGTTCCAGAAACTTCGCGGTGCTTTCATAAATATCGGCCATGTTGCCGCTTTTGGCGGCCAGACCGAGCATGCGGCTGGTAAATTTGCCCAGGATCTTTTCCTGGCGGATAAAGGCTTCTTCGCTGTCCTTGCCCTGGCGCAGATCGTTGCTGATCTCCCGGAGGGCGTCGCGCAGGGTGACGTTCTGGGTGTCCTCGATGAGCAGTTGCAGCACATCCCCGAAGTTGAGCTTCTCGCGCAGCATGTCCGCGCTTACCCGCACGAAGGTGACGATCTCCGTGGTGGGGGGCTTCATCTTGAATTCGAGGATCTTGAGCTGGATGTCCATCACCTCGTAGCCGAGGTTCTCCAGGGCCTTGTGGACTTCTTCCTTGGTAAAGGCCTTTTGTTCGCCTTTAACCACATCCTCGCCTGGCCGGCGCACCTTGTACATAAACGTGCGTCGCTTCTGGATCTTCTCCACCTTAACCCGGTGTTTGCGGGCCAGTTGCTGAACCTTGGCCTTGGCCTGATTCATACTGTCTGCATTCACCATTCCGCGAACGGGGCGGCCGGTGGGATTGATGCCTTCGAAGCGAAATTCTGGCATGGCGTTCAAGTCCTTTTGATCTAAAAATCCCTGAAAAAAAAGGCGACCGCCGGAACGCGCCCGGTGGCCGCCGTTAACATCACTGCTTAGTTCATCAGCTTGGTGGCAATCGAATCCTGGGTTACTTTGGCATAAACCTTAACCGGGTTGGTGCCGTCGTCCCCAACCTCGTTACCGGAGGCGACGATGTAGATGGTGCCGGAGCTGCCGCTAACTTTGGCAATGCTGCCGGTTACCTGGGAATTGTTGGCCGGAACGCTGGTGGCAATGGCGAAAACACCATTTGCATTAGCGGTATCCAGGGGGCCAAGGTTGAATTGGTCAAAGCTTTGGGAACCGCCGCCCAGTTGGGTGGGGGTGCGATAGTGGCGCTGAGCTTTGGAAGCATAGTTAACCACGTCGGAAATCAACGCCTGACGGTTTGCGTCTACGGCGCCGCTTTGGAACATGTTAACACCTACGGAAACTGCGATACCAACGATGATGACGCTCAGAACGATGAGCAGCAATTGTTGTTGTCCCATGGAATAATCCTCCTAGATTGGTTGGGTGGATGGCGTTAAACGGCTTCGTCCATGGGTAGACGCAAGCCGGTGGATTAAATCGGAATAGCCCTTTCTGTTGACCGTTTACGGTCGTTGCGCGAAGGTCCTGCCGTTTAGCTGAAGGGAAGTTCGGTCTCGGGGAAGGGGGGCTTTAAGCCATCTTTTTCGACCGGAGTCGATTCGATGGATTAGAATCCTATTCCTCCCTGGAAACACAGGCGTTCGATTCCTTCGGCCTGATCCTAATCGCAGTAACTACTATCGACTTATCTGTGGGGGCCTTAATACAAATTTTAAAAAAAATGATGGGTAATGGTGGAGATGAGGGGGTAAAAAGATAACGGCCGGCCCTACGAGAGAGCCGGCCGTATCCTCCGCCAGGGGATGGTGGATGGGAAAAGGGGTGTTATTCTTCGACTTGTTGCTGGTATTGTTTCATGCGTTGGCGCAGTTTCCACTGCTGGTCGCGCAGCAATTGGTTGCCGTCGCGCTGCCTGCTGATCGCCCTTTCCTCCAGGGTGGGCAGCAATTCCGCCTTCACCAGAATCAGCAGTTCTTTCTTAACCACGCTTTCGGTTTCGTAGCCGAAGAGGTAACGCAGCCCGAAGAACCAGGGCGGGAGGTCCTTGAGAAAGGGAATGCCGCTGCGTCCGGTTTGCTCCTGGTTGATGTAGAGCCCGGCGATCAGGGTTTCTTCGCCGTCCACCAGGGTAAGGACCGTCTGGGCGTTGGATTTGCGGATTTCCACCTGCCCCTGCTCCTGGGTGTTATTGCTGCTGCGCTCGATGAGCATTTTCAGATAAATAAAGTCGGTGCCGTTGAAGTTCATGATCTGGGGCTGAACCTCGATGATGGAGCCGGTAGAGAAAAACTGGGTTACCGAGTTGCCGGCAAAGTCGCGCACGTTTACCGAAATGTCCGAACCCACCTGAATGCGCCCTTTTTCCCCGGAACGCACCGTGATCTGCGGCTGGGAGATCACTTCGCCCACCTGATCGTTCTCCAGTGCCCGGAAGGCGGCGCTCATATCGGCGAAATCCAGCTTGGGCTCGACCTGAACCTCAAAAAGGCTCCCGGTAACGTCTCCGGCGGTGGAGTTGACGTTAAATTTGGTATCGCTTTCGCGGTCCAGCGAAAAACTGCTGCCCATTTCGCGCAGTTTGGAGATGTCCGCTTCGAAAAAAACCGCGGATATGGCCACTTCCCGGGTGTAGAATTCCTTGCCTATTTCGTCGCCATCGTTTTTGGGCGTGGGCGGCGGCGCGCTGGTGGTGTTCTGCCCCTGGGTTACCTGCAAATACTGTCCGGTATCCTGGTACCACAGCCCGTTTTGCTGCAGGATCATCTCCAGGGCGGAAAGCCAGTGGGTACGCTCGATGTTGATCCCGATCGGCTGATTCAGATTGCTGGGGGCGATAATCGCCTTGCCCATAAATTTGCGGCTCAGTTCGTTGAGAACCGGGAG
>JAGRBF010000655.1 GCA_020434205.1 Calditrichota bacterium
TGGTGGATCGCATCGTGCCCGGGAGTCCCGCTCCCGATCTGCTGCCGGCCCTGACGGAAAAAGCCGGGTATCGCGACGGCCTGATGACCACCGCTGAAGTGTACAGCCTCTACGCCATCCAGGGTGGGGAGACGGTGCGGGATAAGCTGGCCTTTCTGCTGAAAAACCCGGCGGTGATCGTGGCAAAGGACATTAGTCCCTACCGGGAGCGCAAACTGCGCCTGTTGAACGGCAGCCACACCATCTCCATACCGCTGGCCTTTTTGAGCGGGCATCAATATGTGATCGACATGATGCGCGATCCCCGCCTTTCCGCTTTTGTGGCCCGCCTGATGCAGGAAGAAATCGCCCCGGTGCTGGATATGCCGGCGGCCGTGGTAAACGCCTACGCGGAAGAGGTGCTCAGCCGCTTCGCCAATCCCTTTTTGCGCCATCAGCTGATCGACATCTCCATGCAGTCCACCACCAAAATGCGCCATCGGGTGATGCAAACCATCGACAAATACCATCAGAAATTCGGTGAAGCCCCACCCCGATTTGCCCTGGGATTTGCCGCCTATTTGCTTTTTATGCGCGGGATTAATCGCGAAAATGGCGTATACTTGGGACGCCGTGGCGACCAATTTTATCCCATCCGGGATCAACACGCCGGCTATTTTGCCGAACTGTGGAAACTGGCGGACCAGGATGACCCCAACAGCGTCCGGGAGTTGGCGGAATCCGCCTGCGGCAATAAATTGCTGTGGGGGAAGGACCTCAATTTGATGGGGAATTTCGGGGAGCTGGTGGCCGCCCATCTGTGGCAGATGCTCCATGAGGGGGTGGAAAGCCTGTTGGAAAAAGCCTGACCGGCGATAACCCTGTAACCATTATCAAGCAAGGTATCAACATGTCAAGACATCAACTTGTGCAGGACATCATCAATCAGGGCGCGGTAGCGGTAATCCGCATGGGAGATTCTCAAAAGCTGCTGCGGGTGGCCGAAGCTCTGCTGGAAGGGGGCATTTTCGCCCTGGAGATCACCATGACCACCCCCAACGCCCTGGCGGTTATTGAGGAGGCCTCCCGCACCCTGCCCAAAGAAGTGCTGATTGGGGTGGGGTCGGTGCTGGATTCGGAAACGGCGCGCCTGGCCATCAACGCCGGGGCCAAATACGTGGTTAGTCCCATTTACAAGCGGGAAATTGTCTATACCGCCCATCGCTACAACCTGCCGGCCATGCCCGGATGTTTTACCCCCACCGAGATTCTGGATGCCCACGAAAACGGGGCGGACATTGTGAAGGTCTTTCCGGCGGATGTGGTGGGCATGCCCTTCTTTAAGGCAATCAAGGCCCCCATGCCCCATCTCAACCTGATGCCCACCGGCGGGGTAACCCTCACCAATGCCGGGGACTGGCTGAAGGCGGGCGCCTGTGCGGTCGGGGTGGGCAGTGCCCTGCTGGACAATAAGGCCATTGCCGCCGGGGATTGGAAAACCCTGACCGCCAATGCCAAAACCCTGCGGGCCAGTATCGAATCGGTCCGGTAGGGGAAGAAGGACCAGA
>JAGRBF010000015.1:0-1139 GCA_020434205.1 Calditrichota bacterium
TTTTATGGAGGCCCTTCAAAAAAAGACGGTTTCCGTCAAAAAAGGGGTGTTTGGGGCGAATATGTCGGTGAGTTTGGTGAACGAAGGGCCGGTAACCATCATTCTGGACAGTGAGGATCGCCAGCAACCGCGCCGGCAGGCATCCTCATAAGCTGTTGCGTCTTTAGCCGTTGCGCAGTATTTTACCGAATTGAAAAAGTAATGAACCGCCCAGGCACAAAGGCACCGAAGAAATCTCAATTTGGCGGCTTCAAGGTAACCGTTTTTCTCCGCGTCCTGGTGTTTTGGCGATATAAATGAATAGGCTTTTTATGGAATTTTTGTATGACATGTGGGATCGGTTCCGGGAATGGCGTTGGTGGCAGCAGGGTCTGGCATTAGCGGCGCTTCTCTTCCTCTTTACGGTATTCATCGATGTGGTGTTAATGCCCATTTATACCCGTCACGGGGATGAGCTGGAAGTTCCGCCGGTGGTGGCCATGGCCGAAGCTTCCGCCCGGGAAACCCTGGTGTCCCGGGGTCTGGAACCGGAAATCCTGGAATCGGTGTTCGATACCATGAGCGCCGGCAGCGTGGTGCGGCAGAATCCCCATCCGGGGATGACGGTCAAGGAAGGCCGGCGGGTGTATCTGGTGATCAGCAAGGGGCCCAAACCGCGCTATATGCCCAACCTGATCAAAGAAAGCCTGCGCAACGCCCAACTGCGCATCCGGGAAGCGGGCCTGCGCCTCAATCACGTTAATTACGAACATTCCTCCGCGGTGCCGTTCCGGGATGTGGTGATTTTCCAGTCAATCTCCCCGGGCAGCCCCATTACCAGCGGCAATTACGTAAACCTGACCGTCAGCCTGGGTCCGCCGCCCTCCTCCAATAAAATGCCCAACCTGGTCGGGCAAATTCTGGACGCCGGTCTCAAGGAACTTTCCGCAGTGGGGATAGACCGCAACCGGGTATCCACCCGGGTGGTTTACCGTCCCAACCTCATTCCCCAAACCATCGTTTCCCAGTCCAAACCGGCCGGCACCCCCGCCGGGGATATTCAGGAGCTGGAACTGGTGATCAGCACCGATCAACTGCCGCAGGGCAATTAATATCATGGATGAAAAAGACGTATTGAATTCCCGCTTTAAGGTTTTACC
>JAGRBF010000015.1:1258-20071 GCA_020434205.1 Calditrichota bacterium
GGTCCCCGGGTGGTCCAATCCCTGAAGCAACACACCCGCTTTCGCCTGGACGTTCACCTGATGATCGAGCAGGTGGATGCCTACATCCCCCAATTTGCCGCGGCGGGGGCAGACCTGATCACCATTCATCAGGAAGCGACCCGGCACCTGCACCGCAGCCTGACCCTCATCGCAGAAAGCGGGGCCAAAGCCGGGGTGGCGATCAATCCCGCCACTCCCGTGGAAAGCCTGAGCTGTATTCTGGATACGGTGGATCTGGTGCTGGTGATGAGCGTGAACCCCGGTTTCGGCGGCCAAAAATTTATCCCGGGGGCCCTGGAGAAAATTGCCCGCCTGGCCCGGTTGCGCCAGGAGCGCGATTACCGCTACGTCATTGAAGTGGATGGCGGAATCGATGCCCATACCGCGGCCCTGGCTACTGCTGCCGGGGCGGAATTCCTGGTAACCGGCAGCTCGGTCTTCGGCGCCAAGGATCGCCCGGCCGCCATCGAAGCCATTGCCGAAGGGGCCCGCAACGGCCTGCGGCAATCCCGCCTGGTTTAACGCTTGGCTCCCCGATATAATCAGTGTATATTTGTTCATCGTTTCGCAATTTCCGGAGAATGTCTTGACGGTGTATGAAAAGGAACGCCGCGCGGTTGCGGCGATGGTTGAGGAAAGCGAAATTCTGTGGATCCAGCTTTACGGGGCGGATGTGGAAGGCCGCAACCTGTTTCTGGAGCGAATCCTGCGCCTTTTAGAGGAGCGCCACCAACTCCTTTTCGAACACGATTTTTCCGCCTTTCCCCTCAGCTACCCCGGGGAAGAGTCCCTCTTTTACCGCCATTTTCTGGCCACCCATTCCGATGATTTTTCGCGCTTTAAAAGGCATCAGTCTCCGGGCATTCGCGGGCTTATCGAGGCATACCTGGCGCCGGAAGGTCGTACGGATACCGCCGATATCTGGGAACGCAATATTTTCAGCGCCCTGGTAAACTTTATGGCGGAAGCCCACCCCCGCTGCCTGGTGCTGGCCAATATCCCGGAAGACCCCTCTCCCGGGCAATTGGGGGTTATCCGCGCCCTGCAGGATGTCCGCCACCCTCTGGTGGTTATCAGCACCGGAGAGCGTCCCCTGCCCATGGAACGGCTGGAGGGCTTTCAGGAGTTTCAGGTCCCCCTGGAGAAGCTGCCGGTGCGCGATGCCGAACATCTGGTGGCCCGCTATGCCGGGACCAGCATGATCAACGCCCGCCTGATCACCAATCACATTTACATCAAATCCGGGGGGCAAACCCGCCTGATCCGCCCGATGGTGGATTGTTATTTCCGGGCGATCCTGCCCGACGATCCGGATGCCCTTATCGAACATGCCCGGCTCCAGCACATCAAACCCGGCAGCCAGCCGGAAATGTTGTTCAACAGCCTCACCGCCTTCCTGCCCGGACCTCTGCTGAAATTACTGGCCCTGCTTTCCCGGGTGAACGATCCGCTGCCCATGTCCCTGTTTGTGCGCCTGGCACGGGAAATGGAAATCCCCCGATCCGCCCTGGGCCGCTGGCTGAAGAGCGGTCTGTTGCACCGGGTAACCTATCAGGACCTCGAGGCGGTAACCATCCTGTGGCCGGAATGGCGCCGCTACCTGCGCCATCAGGTCCAGATTGAGGAGCTGGGCGATCTGCTGGCCTTTCTCAGCGGGCTGCTCGACAAAACCGAACTTCCCTGGCCGGTGGAGTTTTCGCCCTTGTTCGACCTGGCCGGGGATTCTCATACCGCCATCTGGCTGGCCCAGCGGGAAGCACGGGCTTTCCGGCATCTGGAACAGCAACGGCGTTCTTTGGAACGGTATGCCTACCTGCGCCGCAACCTCAAACGCATCCGCGATAAACGGGTTTCTCTGGCAGAAATTCTGGGAGAACAGGGCCAACTTCAGTTTGAAATGGGGCTTTATGAAAATGCTTTCGAAAGCCTGCGGGAATTCCGCGAGACCCTCTCCCGCGAGCAAAGCGCCGAATGGATCCGCACCTCGCTAACCATGGCCGATGCCCTGATCCGCATGGATGCCTTCCAGGAAGCGCGCTACCTCATTCAGGAATTGAAACCCAAGGATATCGAAACACCTTTTGTGCGGGCCTTTGCCGATCTGCTGCTCGGGGAGCTGGAGGAGAATCTGGGACATCCCGGCTATGCCTACCGACACTTCTGGCGGGCCCTGGAATCCGCAACCGCCAGCACCCCGGAATGGCTGATCCGGCGCATCCTGGACCACCTGCGCCATCCCGCCCGGGAAGGCAAACTCAAGCAGTCTTACCACGATGTTCTCACTCAGGGATTAGACACTCTACCCGCCAATTCGGACCTCTCTCTGCGCCTTAATCTGGAGAAAATCCGGGAGATGATGAACGTCGGCAGCGTTATGGAAGCGCTGCGCCTGGCCCGGGACATTTTCCGGAGGGGCGGCCCGCTGTCGCATCCGGGGTGGGCGGTGCAGTTGCACCTCTACCTGGCGGAAATCTACGGCTATCTGGGCAAATGGCACCTCTCCCGAAGTTATCTGCGGCGTTTACTCGGCGAGCCGCTGTTAACCCCGCCGGGACCGTTGCGCATTCAGGTGGAGGTGGATCTGGCCATCGTGGAAAAGGAACTGGGGCATTACGGCAAATCCCTGGAGCGTTTGCAAAACGCCCTCATCGACGTGGGGACCGCCAACGAACAGGCCCGCCTGCGCCATCAGATTTTTGTGCACATGGGCCATATTTACCTGCTGGTGCAGGGGGTGCTGCGGGCTCGCGAACTGTTGGAAGGAAGTCTGCAGTGGGCTCAAGGGCACCCCGATCCGGAATTGGCCATGCAGGCCGCTCTTTTCCTGACTTCTTATGAACTGCAGCTCGAACGGCCCGATTCCGCCCAGCGCTACCTCGATATTGCCCGGGCCAATGTGGAACAGGTCGATGTGGCGCTGGATTCCCTCAACCTGCGCTATTACGATATTCTGCTCCAGATCCACCGCGGCGGGTTGGAGCGCGCCGAAGAAGAGGTGGCCCGGATGAGTGACGCCGCCCGGGGCGTGGTCAAATTTGAGATTCTGAGCCTTTGGCTGGCCGGGAAGGTCCGGATGGCCCGGGGGGATTATGACAGCGCACAAACCCTGCTCAAAGGCGCCCTGGAGGCCGCCAGCCGCTTCCGACTGCCTCAGGTGGTTCTGCAAACCTGCCGGGACCTGAGTCGCCTGGCAACCCTCCGCGGGGACCTGGAAAACGAAGCGCTTTACCAGCAGGCGGCCGGAAAAGCCTTCGAAAAAGTCCTGGAAGGGGTGGGGGACGAAATTCTCCAGCGGCAAATGGCCGAGTCCCGGGAATATCAGGAACTGCGCCATCTGGTGAGGGTCGGCTAGGGCGGCCCCGGAGCGGTCCTAGAGCTTCTCCAGAAAGGTCATCAGCGCTGCCGTTTGCTGCCCGCGCTCGTAAGGCGTCAGATCCCCGCCCGGATAGTCCTCCGCCAGACGGGCCCGCTTGCCATACCAGCTCTCCAAAACACCGGCAATTCCCGCCACATCCTCATAAGCCACCACCTCGCCGGCGCGGTTCTGGCGAATCAGCTCTGCCAAATCCCCCGAAGGAGGGCAGGTGCCCAGAATCGGTTTACCCAGACGCAGATACTCGTAGATGCGACCGGGAACCACCGCACTGTCGCCGCTGCGGCCGGTTTCGATGGCCAGGGCCAGCGCGTCGAAATGGGTTTGGGCATAGGCCAGGGCTTCCCGGTGAGGGCGATAGGGCAGCAAAGCCACTTTTTCCCCGAGCCCCAACCGTTGCAGGTGTTCCTGGAAGTCCGGGGTCCATTTGCCGAGAATCTGCAGCTCGATATGGCGCCCCGCCGCGTTGCCGTCCCCGACCAGCATTGCCAGGGCATCCAGCAGGGTGAGTGGCCGGTTTCCCTCCGAATAAATGGTGCCCATAATCCCTACCACCAGCTTTTCCCGCTTCGGATTGCCGGGATCGGCCAGTCCCGAGAAATCCGCCTCGTCATACCCGTTGCGAATGGTGAGCAGGGGCGTGCCGGTGAGGCTGGGATGGCGGCGCAGGTATGCCGCCTGCAATGCGGGGTTGATGAACAAAACCCCGGCAGCCCGTTTCAGGCAAAAGCTTTCCAGGCGTTCATTAAGGCGTTGTTGAAAGGCGCCGCTGGCAGGCATATAGGGATTGTCTATCCAGGCATCCCGAAAATCCAGCACGGTGGGGAACCCGGCTAAACGCCCGGCCAGGATGCCGATCAGGCCGGTGGTAAAAGGGGGCATGCTGGCCAGGAGAAAATTGACCGGATCGCGGCGATGGATCCCCCGCGCCCGGAACAAGGCGAAGGGCAGCCACATCAGGCGGGAATCCGGAACGAAAAAAGCCGCCGCAAATTTACGCAGAAGTCCTCCGCTCTCTCGCGCGGACTCGGTCCGGGACTGCCGTTTTAAACCCAATTTTTTCAAAAGTTTCTGAAAAAGAAAGGCGATGCGAAAGGGGTCCAGAGAACCGCTGCGAACCACCCGGACCGAATCCGGGATTTCCGCCAGCAGGGTTTCGTCGAAGGAATAGAAGTAGCTGGGTTTTACCGTGAGGACGGTTACCTGAAAGCGTTGATAATCCAGGTATTTGAGAAATTTGACAATTCGCTGTACCCCACCACCGCCCATGGGCGGAAAATAATACTGGACAATCAGAAGGTGTTTTTTACGGGCAATAGAGGCGGATTTTTTCGAGAAGCTCATTTAAATCCTTATCACCACTCACGTAGTTGGTCTGATCGGCCTGAATTTCCAGAACCCGGAATTCGGTGCGGGCTTTTTTCATCCAGCGCTCATAAGCGTTATTGAGATACTCGAGGTAGTCCCGGGAAATGGATTGTTCGTAGCTGCGGCCGCGGCTGGCGATGCGTTCCATCAGGGTATCCACCGAAGCGCGCAGGTAAATAATCAGATCCGGTTTGGGCAGGTAGGGAACCATGTTGTGAAACAGGTCCCGGTAGCAGGCAAAATCGCGGTCGTTCATAAACCCCTGCTCATAGAGGGAGCGGGCGAAAATTTCCACGTCCTCGTAGATGGTGCGATCCTGAACCGCTCCGGCTTTGCGGTCGGAAATTTCCTTCTGGCTCTTAAAACGATGGGCGAGGAAGTAGATCTGGAGGTTAAAACTCCATCGATTCATATCACCATAAAAATCATTGAGATAGGGATTGTCTATTACGCTTTCGAAATAGGGTTGCAGGGAGAGACTTTCCGCCAACCGGGTGGTGAGGGTGGTCTTGCCGACGCCAATATTTCCGGCGATGCCGATCAGGTAGGGTTTTTCCGCCATAAATCTTCTTTTCCGGTTTTCCGTTAATCGCACAGATGACAAGTATAGTAAATTTCGGCGATTAAATGAACGGGAAAAGAGGAATTTACTGCAGCTTAAATTCGAAGGTTTCGTAGAAGGAAAAGCGCACCGCCTGGCCCCGGTAGGTTCCCGGACGATACCGCATTTGGCGCAGGGCTTTTTCCGCGGCTTCGGCAAAGAGGGGGCCGTCGCTTTCGATCTCCTGGTAAGCTGCAACGGTCCCGTCGCGGGCAACAACCACCAGAAAGGTGACTTTTCCTTCCTTGCCCTGGGCCAGGTATTCCGCCGGATATTCGGGTTGGGCCAGGAAGTCGTAAGCCCGTCCTCCCTGGTCCAGAAAATTTTCGGCCAGCGGCTGTTGGGGAACGGGGGGCTCGGGAATACCCGCTTCGTTTTTTACACGGTCGGCCTCCACCTCATCCAGGCTGGTCCGGTAATTATCCACCCGCCATTCCGCAGGGTTGGGCTGTGGGGGGGCAGTTTGTTGGGGAGCGGAAAGCGGCTGACCCTCCCCGGAAGGCCGGGATACCTGCGGGGTTAGCAGGGGGTCGCTGGGACCTTCACCGCCGTTTGCTACCGGCTGCGGGGCGCGGCCAGCGCCGCGGGTGTTTCGTTGATGGGGCTGAAAAAGCACATCGCCGTAACTGGGATTATTGCGGCGATCGACGATGGTTTTGCGGATTTCCTCGCGGGAATTGGTTTTCCACTGATTGTTCTGGGCAAAAATACTGGCGTCCGAACGGTTGAGGATATTGGCTTCCTGATTGCCGTAGATCTGGTTTTCCCCGCGGGATTCTCCCTCCCGCGCGTAACGCTGGCCCAGATCCGGCCGGGAGCGGTCGAAAACGATGACCCCGTTCACATTGTTGAAGATCTGGCATTGTTCCACCACCGGGCGGGCCCCCAGCTCGCAAATCAGGCCGGCAAACTGATTGTCCCGCAGGACGCAGCTGAGCAGCCGTGCGGCGGACTTCAACTCGGTGCTGACCCCGGCGTAATAATTGTGCTGAAAGGTGCTGTGCTCGATTTCCGGGGAACTGCCGTAGCAGCTCAGGGCTTCGTAGGCGTATTCAACCGTACAATAGCTGAACTGGGAAACCTCACCGCGGTTTTTGAGGGTGATGCCCTGCCAATCGGCCGGAGCCGGGGTGGGAGAGGAGGCGGTAAAAACGATGGGCGCCTGTGCCGATCCCTTGGCGATAATCTTCCCCATAATGATGATTTCCGTCTTCTCCCGGTCCGATCCCAGGTTACCGCGGTCCGTGTTGGGAAGAATCTGGACCTGGGTTCCCGGCGCGATAAACAGCACGGCTTCCTTCTCAACCAAAATATCACCATCCAGCACAATGGTCCCGGACCATGATGTGTTGGATTCGATTTTGCCGTGAAAGGGAGCCTGGGCGGATAAGAAAGAACAGAAAAGAAAGGCAAAACACAAAAAACGGATCACATACTTCTCCATGGTTTGCACCGTGGCCTAATGTAAAGCATTTCCGGGAGAAAAGCACGGGCAAAAGGTATTTGTGGAGAGATCACTAACGGAAAGGCTGTAGGCTGTTGGGCTGTAGGGGTTTAGGCTGTAGGCTGTAGGGCTGTAGGCTGTAGGGCTGTAGGCTGTAGGGCTGTAGGCTGTAGGGGTTTAGGCTGTAGGCTGTAGGGGTTTAGGCTGTAGGTACTTAGGGGTTTAGGGATAAGGTGCTTTTGGTCGTACCAAAGAACCTATCCCCGACAGCCTAAGTACCTACAGCCCTGCAACCTATTCCTTATGCTCGATAAACTTTTCGATCTGCTCGAACAGCTCACGATCTTTAAAGGGTTTGATGATGTAGGCATCGGCGCCCAGTTCGTTGGTGAGCTGGCGGAAATTTTCGCCGGCGCGGCCGGTGAGCACGATAATCGGCAACTCCGCAAAACGCTGGTCGTAGCGCAGGGTTTCAATCAGTTCGTAACCGGACAGTTTGGGCATTTCCAGGTCGGTAACCATGATGTCGAAGTCCTGCTTGTTCAGCAACTCCAGGGCCTCGTAACCGTTGCGGGCGGTATCCGTGATGTAGCCCTTCTGCATCAGCAGGCTGCTGAGGTATTTGCGGATACTCAGGGAGTCGTCGACGATCAGCGCGACCGGTTTGCGGCCTTCCACCTGCTTTTTCTGGCGGGGAGGGCGCACCGGTTTGGGGGAGGCGCTTTCCACCAGCGGCAGGGCCCCTTCCGGGCTGCCGGTTTCCGGCGCTTCTTCGGCGCCGCCTTTAAGCAGGTGCTGAATGACCTGGGGAATATCCAGCACCAAAACCACCTGACCGTCCGCCATAATGGATCCGCCGGAAATATACTTCAGGCGGCGCAGGCCGGGACCCAGGGATTTGATCAGGATTTCCTCGCGGCGGATAATTTTGTCCACGTGCAGGGCCACCCGATTGCCTTCGTCCTGAACCATAACCAGGGGATACTGGTTGGCGGTGCTCATCGGCTGGTCGGATTGTCCGCGCATGCGCAGCAGCTTGCTCAGCTGCACCACCGGAATTTTTTCTTCCCGGTAGCGGATGTAGTAGCGTCCGTCCTCCCGCAGCAAATCCTGCCCGATAACGTTGAGGGTTTCCTCAACCTGCAGGAGGGGAATGGAGTAGACGTGGCCGGTTACATCCACCAGCATGGACTGGATTACCGACAGGGATATCGGCACCCGGATGCTGAAAGTGGTGCCTTTGCCGGGTTCGGAGAACATGCGGATGTCCCCTTTGGCTTTTTCGATCTGCGCCTTAACGGCGTCCAGACCCACCCCGCGGCCGGAAACCATGGTGGTTTCCTTGGCAGTGGAAAATCCCGGGTAGAACAGGTATTCAAACAGTTCCTGGTCGGACATGTTGGCGGCATCGCCGGCGGTGAGCAGGCCCTTTTCGATGGCCGAGCTTTTCACCCGTTCCAGGTCGATACCTTTGCCGTCGTCGGTGACCTCAATAATGACCTGATTGCGATCGCGGCGGGCCTTGATTTCCAAAAGCCCTTCGCCGTCCTTGCCGGCCCCGGTGCGCTGGTCCACTGTCTCCAGACCGTGGTCGATGGCGTTGCGGATCACGTGCAACAAGGGTTCGTAGAGCTCGTCGATCAGGGTGCGGTCCAGCTCGGTGGTTTCCCCTTTGATGCTCAGTTTGATCTGCTTTTGCAGCTGACGGGCCAGATCCCGGATGGGGCGGTGGAAGCGCTGGAACAGCATGTTGATGGGCACCAAGCGGGCCTGCATAATCTCGTCCAGCAACTCGTTGCTGAGTTTGTTGAGCTTTTGCAGGTTCTCATCGTAGGTTTTGGAGTTTTCCTTGAGATTATGGGTAATCGAGGAAACCTCATCCTGCAAAGCCTTAACGTTGCGCAGAATGCGCTGGGTGCGGTCCACCTGGGTTTGCATGGATTCCCGCGCTGCCCCGGGCTCGGCGTTGCTTTTGATAACGTCTTCCAGTTGTTTGCCTTCCTGGAGCAGGGTATTGAGCACATCCTCGGTTTCCCGGAAGGTCTTCAGGTTCCCGTTTAGCATGGGAATGAAGTTTTTGAGGCGGTCCAGCTGGGTTTTGAACTGATTATTGCTGATCACCAACTCCGCGGCCAGGTTCAACAGATGATTCATCTTGTTGATATTCAGGCGCAGGTAAGTGTCCTTGCGAGCCCCGGACATGTCGCTGTCGATGGGCGAAACCCCGGGAACCGGTGCGGCGGCAGGCAGCGGGGCAGCCGGTGCGGCGCCCTGATAAGCCCCGTCGAGGCGTTCGATCAGGCTGTGGAAGTCCTTTACGCTTTCCCCGCCGTTGCGGGCCAGATGATCCAGAATCAGGGTGATTTCCTTGACCACATCGCCCATCAAATCAAACAGATGGGGGGAGAGCACGCTTTTCTCCTGGATGTTGTGTTCCAGGATATCTTCGCTGCGGTGGGAGAGGGCTTCCACATGGGCGGCGTATACCATACCCGAGGAGCCCTTCAGGGTGTGCATGCAGCGCATCAGGTGATGCTGCAGTTCCAGGTTGTCCGGATCTTTTTCCAGCTTCAGCAGCAGATAGTCGATATCCTCCAACTGCTCGCGGGCTTCCTGAAGGTAAAGCTCCAGCACCTGCGGGGCCACGGTGCGTTTTTCTTCCGCCTCGCTCTCAGCCGCTTCCGGCTGGCCTTCGGGTTCCCCATAGAGGCTTTGGGCGCTGCTTTCTCCGGCGAGCGCGGCGCTCAATTGGGAGGTCAGGGCGGTGAAGTCCCCGCTCAGGTCCTCGTCGATCATGGCGGACATCTGCGGATCGCTGACCGGCTGGTCGGCAGCGGCTGTTTCCGGGGCATTCAGCAGAGCGTTGAGGCTGTTGTCCACCTCGTTGAACACCTCTTTGCGAACCTTAAAGTTGCCGGACAATTCCCGGATAACGTGCATGGCCCGCCGGGTAACCGGGATGGTATTGCCCATATTTTCCTTCTTCTGGGCTACCAGTTTCTCAAAAATTTGCTCCAGGCGTTCGGTCAGATCGGCGATCTCGCCGATGCCCAGCATCTTGGCCGCGCCGCGGATTTCGTGAACCGACTGTTCCACTTCCTTGAGGGCGGCCTTGTCGTAGGTGAACTTCTCCAGATTGGCCAGATTGCGCTCGATGTCGTCAAAATTGTTGGACACCTCGTTCTGGAAAATCTGCAGCAGCTCGGCATCCTGTTCCCGGAGGTAGATGTAGTCCGGATCCAATTCGGCGCCGATTTTTTCCACCCGGCTGCTTTCCGGGGTTTCCTGGGGAGCGGCTTTCGGGGTGGGGGCCAGAACGTTCTGGGAGATGTAGCTGCTCAGGCTGGCCAGTACCGGCGCGGTATCCGCGCTGTGGTTCTGCACCCGCTCCTTCATGACCGTCACGAAGGACCGGCAAATCTTAACCAGTTCCGGGGTGTAAGCCAGGCTTTTGTTTTCGATAAGATCGATGGCCTTGTCCAGCGGCTCGGCCAGTTCGGCGACGTCGCCGCGTCCCACCATCTGGGCGGAGCCCTTCAGGGTGTGGGCGGTCATCCCGATTTCCCGGAGGGCCTGGGCGTTTTCACCCTGAATTTCCAGGGTGGAAACATGAGCGGACATTTCTTCCAGGTAGTTGAGGGCTTCCATCCGGAAAACTTTGAGGATTTCGTCTTCCTCATCTTCTTCTTCGGCGCTGTCGAAGAGGTCGGCGAAACCTTCGTCAATGTTCTCGGCATTGCCGGCCTGCAGTTGCTTGCGCAGCCCGCGCAGCAGGCGGTTCAAACCGCCGACGAAACCTTCCCCTTCGGGCATATCCGCTTCGCTTTTGCCGGCAAACTGGCGATAGATGTTCCGGAAGGCCCGCTCAATGTCCGCTTCGCCCATCGCCCCGGCGGTATCGGCCAGGTGGCGCATGGTTTTGGGGATATCGTTGGCGGCCAAAATGGCGGCATTGTCGTCGTGGAGGCGTCCTTCCAGACTGGCCAGGGCATTGGCGGCCACTTCCATAAAGGCCGGCAGGGCCTGGTCTACCGAAACGGCCTCGTCCTCGTCCGCCGGACCGTCCGGGGTTTCGGAAAGCAGGGGCATGGCTGGCTGGGCCGCGGGAACCTCGCGGGAAACGGACTTGCCTTCCAGCAGATTGTCGAGCTGCACGTTGTAAGCCTCCCACACCGACTCGGGGGTGGAAATAAAGGCGGCTTCCCAGCTTTTTACGATATCGGACAGCATCTGCCGCTGGGGGGCATCCAGCTGAGTAAAACGTTCGAACTGCATCAACCGGCGGACCTTCTCCACCGTTTCCATGGCGCCCTGCAGATCCAGGGCATCGCTCCAGTAAAGGAGATTGTGGAAGGCCGGATCGAGATTCCCCAGGCGCTCTTCGTCCACGTCTCCGCTGATCGCTTCGTCGATCATCACCGCGTAGCGGGTCACCACATCCTGGAAGGAACCTTCCATGGTTTCCGCAGACTGGATACCGGAGACGCTTTCCGAATCAAACAGATTGGCGTGCAGGATGGAAAGCTGGTTGAGGATTTTTTCCTCGGAGCCTTCCGCCTGGTTGTTGATAACCTCGTCGATATAGGTCGGGAAGAGGTCGAAGAGGGTTTCCAACTCGGGAATGTGTTTTTCCCCGATGGTTTTTTGCTTGTCCTGAAGCTGATTGAAAATCTGCAGCAGGTTGTCTGCGGCCTGTTCCAGCGCCGGGTAAGCGTGGATCTGGCCGAGGTCCTTGAGCCCCTTCAGGTTTTCGCGCAGGCCTTCGCTGACGTTCTTGTTGGGGCTCTCCTGCAGGGTGCGGGCGGCGCTGAGAATATCGGCGCTGTAGCCATTGACCTCGCTGATCACGTAGTCGCGCAGGAATTGTTTGCGTTCTTTTTCCTCGTCGCTGAGCGGCTGGCGGCTGATCTGGCGGTGCTCCAGCTCGTGGGCGCGGGCCGTCAGGTCGTCCAGCTCCTCGGCAGCGGCCTGCTCGGCGGCCTCCAGCTCGGGCGAAAAGGAGGTATCGTCGCCTTCTTCAAAAAGCGATTCCATGGGAAGCTCTTCCTGGGGTTCCTCTTCCCCGGAAATCTCGGAAAAATTGAATTCGATGGCTTCTTCGCCCTCATCTTCGGCAACAAAAGATTCCTCGCCGATCGTTTCCGGGCTCTCCGGCGCTTCCGCTTCGGCCCGGGCTTCTTCTTCCGGGGTGGCGGTTTCGAATTCGGACAGGGTGGGATCGGGATACAGAATTGCCGCCATTTCCGAGGGATATTCGTTGAAGAGATTGGCAAAGCCGATCACCCACACATCCGCATTGGATTCGAAATTGGACATGTAATCGTCGATTTCACCGGCGGTCGGCGGGGTGTTGACGTAGCTGGTGGCCTGGATCAGATCGTCGACGCGGTCGTCGCGAACCCGCATGCGCAGCTGCCGGGCCGTTTCCGGGCTGTCCACCAGGGTGTTGAGGAGGCGAATAAAGGCATCCTGATGCTCGGGGGCGATGCGACTGCCACCGTTGTTGATTTTTTCCTGAAGGCGGTTGCGGCGGTAATGTTCGAAGTCCACCTCAGGGTGAGCGGCCGGGGTTGCCGAAACGCCGGAGAGTTCCAGATCCACCGCTTCCCGCCATTCTTCGTTCTGCAGGAAAAGCTGAAAAATTTCCAGGAAATCCTCCGAACGGGAGCCCAGCTTTTTCAGGGCGCTTTCCGGGGAATCGATGGGGAGCTGCTCCAGCAGGTCGGCGAAAAATATGGCCAGGTCGCTGGTATTGGGGGATGCGGCCAGCTTTTCGATGCTGGCGGAGGAGTCGCTCTCTTCTTCGAGATAGACGAGCAGTTTATCCAAATATTTCCGGCCTTCGCCGTCAATCTGGGATTGACCTTTCTGGCGGACGGTGTTGAGCAGTTCAAAATAGTAAAACGATTCAAAATTAACCGCTACCGTTTTCTCCATTATTCAACCTTATCGTTTTTGGAAAACTTGACAAATTATGCAGGTAATCGCCTGCTCATCGCCCTCATCCCTGCATGCGGCAAAAAGGCGCCGCCGGATCTTTCCATGATCTGATATATGTAACAAATGTATTCAAAAAAACGCACCGGAATTCTATGCCCGTCACAAAGCTGCAAATCCCGATTCCAAAACCGTGTTTGACCCCCTGAATCCCCTTTTCGAAGGGGGACTGAGGGGGTCAAACACCGTCCTAAGACTAAGACTTAATCCGGTGATTTCCGGCCACCGGGTTCTTCAGGCGGAATTTGGAGACCGCGGTACTCAGCATGCGGGACAGGGCTTCCATCTGCTCGGACTGGTCGCGGGAGCGCCGGGCGCCGCTGGCGGTTTCCTGAGCGATCGAGGCGGTGCGCTTCATGGCCTCGGCGATGTCCGAACTGGCCTTGGTCTGCTGCTGGAAAGCCCCGGAAATCTCGGTGATGGACTGGGTGGAGTCCTGCACCATATCGATGATCTCCTTCAGGGCCATGCCCGCCTCGTCTACGTAGCTGTTGCCGCGTTCCACCTCTTTGGTGCCCTGGGCCATGGCGTCCACCGCGTCGCGGGTGCCGGCCTGAATGGTTTTGATCAGCGTTTCGATATCCTTGGCGGCCTGACGGGAACGTTCGGCCAGCATGCGCACCTCGTCGGCAACCACCGCAAATCCGCGTCCGGCCTCGCCGGCCCGGGCCGCTTCGATGGTGGCGTTGAGGGCCAGCAGGTTGGTGCGGTCGGCAATGTCCCCGATTACCTCAATAATTTCACCGATTTCGGTGGTGCTAACCCCCAGGTGCCGTACGATGTCTGCGGTGTGCTGAACCCGCTCGCGGATCAACTGCATCCCGGAAATAGACTTCTTGACCACCTCGGTACCAGCCATGGCCACCTGGGAGGCCTTGCGGGCCGATTCGGCCGCCTGGGCGGTGCGGTTGTTGGCGTATTTGAGAATCTCCGCCATTTCCTTGGCGGCCCGGTAGGTATGTTCGATCTCCTTGGCCTGGGTATCCGCCCCGCGGGACATGGCCTCGGTATTGGCCAGAATTTCGCGGGTGGACTTGGCGATCTGGTCGGAGCTTTGCTTCACGTCCCGGATCAGGTTGGAGAGGTCGGCCACCATCAGGTTAAAAGAATCGGCCAGAGCCCCCAGGGTGTCCGCGGTAACGTCCGCGCTCACCGTAAAATCCCCGTCCGCGGCGGCGGAAACGATTTTCAACAGGCTGGTGATATTCTCCTGGAGGCGGTCGCGGTCGGCTTCCGTTTCAATCAGGCCTTCCAGCTTCTCCAGCATCACGTTGAGGTTATGGCCGATTTTTTCCAGCTCGTCGTTGGTCTGCATGTTCAGACGCAGCTGATAATTGCCTTCGCTGATGCGGTTGACGAAGTCCACGTAGCGGTCGATCGGTTTGGTAACCCGCCGGGCGGCGATCAGGCTGGCGCCGAAGGCGATGGCGGCCGCAAAAAGGGTGTACAATAAAAAGCGTCCCAGGTACCCGGGCATGGCGCTGTCCACCAGAAAGCCGTCGATATCCACCCGGGCTACCGCGGAGAGAGCCTGCTGCTCGTTGAATATCGGGGCAAAGGCGGTGTAGAGAACCCGCTGATTTTCCTCGTAATCCTCCTTGAGGATCACCCGGGTGCCGGCCAGCACCTGCTGGAATTCCCCGTAGGTGATGGGGTAGGGGTTTTGGAAACTCACCATATTGCTGGTGGAATAAAAGGCTTCGGGGGTGTTGTAATGGGTGATGATGGTGATGTTCTGCACCGGAAAGGTTTTGTCGAGGGCGAAAACGTCGTAAATCGAGCGAACCTGAGCGGCCACCACGTGGTAGGCGGCGTTTTGGGTCGTGCCGCTGGCATAGGCGGTTTCCACCGAATCCCCGGGCACCGTTTCCTTGAGCAGCTGACCGATTTCGGTGAGCTGGGTGCGCACCGTTTCCAGGGTGTGGTTCTTCTCGTTAAGGGTGGTGGTGCACGAGATCAGCCAGAAAACCGGCAGGCAGAACATCATGATAATGCCAAAGAACTTCCATCTCAACTCGATGTAACCCAATAAAAAGCGATTTCCCATCAGACTTCCTGCTAAAAATGGGCGAGCAACTGCCTCGTCCGGAATAAATTGTTGAGGTCCAGCAGAAGAATGGGGCTTTTCTGTTGAACCAACACGCCCTTAATGAAAATTTCCATGGAGGGCTCTACCAACCCGCGGGACAGGCGCACTTCGGAGGGCGCGTAGGAAACCAGACCGTCGATGCGGTCCACCAGCATCCCCACCTGAAACTCGGGTTCGCTGCTCTCCAGAATAATCACCATATCCTCCGGTCCCTGTTCTTTGGGGGGCAGCCCCAGGACCGGGGAAACGTCGATCAGCGGAAAAATTTCCCCGCGTAAATTAAAAACCCCCTGGTAAATCTGGCCGCTGTTGGGCAGGGCCGTAAACAAAGGGAGGGGGAGCACTTCCCGTGCGCTTAAAATGTCCAGGCCGAAACGGTGACCGGAAAGCTCAAATACCGAAAGGCGATCCTGGTCGAGAACATCCCGGCCATTACTTATTTGCATAGAGTTGTCGTTCTTTCGGGCCACCTGCGGCAGCCGCCCGGATTACTTTTTGACCAGTTCCTTGACCTTGCTGACCAGCTCTTCATCCTTGAACGGTTTGGGAATGAAATCATCCGCGCCCAATTGCTTGGCTTTGGTGGTTTCCCGGGGGGTATCCTTGGCGGAGAGCATCACCACCGGAATCTGCTTGCTGGCTTTGATGGCCTTCAATACATCCAGACCGTTAACGTCCGACAGCATAATGTCCAGAATAATCAGATCGGGGTCGTTCTCGTCCAGATAGGTGAGGGCATCCTTGCCGGTGGCAACGGATACGATATTATAATTTTCGTTTTCCAGGGCAATTTCCACCATCTTGCGGATAACCACGCTGTCGTCCACCACCAGAATGGTGGAAGCGTCGCCGGTGGGTGCGGCCGGGGCCGCGGGAGTGGGGGTGCGGGTGTCCGCGGGGGAATCGGCCACCACCGTGGCGTCCTCATCGCCCAGATCCTCGGAAAAAATGGATCCCAGATCGAAATCTTCCTCACCGGCCCGGGTTTCCAGATCCGGGGTGATGGTTTCATCCGCTTCGGTGATGATGGAGTCGCTGGTGTCGTTGTCCTCTTCCAGCAAATTGCCGATCAGCTCTTCCAGATCGTCATCGTCGCCTTCGACCACCGCGCTTTGCGGCTCATCGGCTACTTCCGGCTCCTCGTCCACTCCGCCGAAAGTGAAATCGTCCTCGGCTTCCTCGACCTCGACATCTTCGATGTCCGCCACCAGGGTGGCTTCGTCTTCATCGTGATCCCCGTTGGTGTCCAGCACCGCGCTGCGGGCCAGATCCCCGGCGGAAATCAACTCCAGATCGGAGAGCTTTTGAAGGGTCAGGCTAACGTCGGATTCCGACATGTCCAGGAATTGGGCAATATCCGAACTGCTCTTCTCCCCGTCGATGGCAAACAGGATCTTCCATTCCGGAATCCGCAGTTTAACATCAAAAACCATTTCTTTGAGACTCTCGGATCGGACAAAGACTTGACTCACGACAAACTCCTTAGCTGATCATGTGTTCTTCTGTTGGATGGTGCTCGAAGCCGATCAGAATTATCGGCATGAGCGAAAAGATGCTTAAGGCAAAACAGAATTTAAATGCAAAATTTTGAAGAATTTAAATCCGACGGCGGGGTATGTCAAGGGAAAATCCCCCGGGGTGACGGCGGTCACGCATGCCCTCCGGCCTTGCATTCATTGAACTTAGGATGGCCTTTTTAATCCAGTTTTTCAATCGCCGCCCTGTCAGACCCGACACAATTACGACCGGGAAAATCCCCTATTTTGAGGACCTGAATCCGGGGCAAAAAAACGCTCACCTTCCTGTGAAAAACTGAATTGCGACTGGAATAGAAAGTCCCTGTAATTATGCCTTGCTATTTACGCGTTTTTGAAGAAAACATTGTGATAAAAGCGGTTTTTCTGTAAGTTCCGAATTTAAATTTCCGGAAACAAAAATCAACCGAACTGTAACAGAATCAGGAGATTGACCGTGGACGAAGTCCGCCGCGAAAAATTGGATAAATTGATAGAACTCGGCATAAATCCGTATCCTTATAAATTCGATCGCACCCACCTTTCCGAGGATATCAAAGCAAATTTCGAAGCCGTGGAAGGGCAGACCGTCTCCATCGCCGGACGCCTGATGGCCAACCGCGGGATGGGTAAAGCCGCCTTCCTCGATCTTCAGGATCCCGCCGGACGTATCCAGGGTTTCCTGCGCCAAAACGACCTCGGTGAGGAAGGTTTCGCCCTGTATAAATTATTGGATATCGGCGATATCGTCGGGATTACCGGGGAGGTGTTTCGCACCAAAACCGGGGAAATTTCCGTGAAAGCCCAAACCCTGGTGCTGCTCTCCAAATCCCTGCGCCCCCTGCCCATCGTCAAGGAGAAGGAAGACGAATCCGGCGAAAAAACGGTTTTCGATGCCTTCGCGGACAAGGAGCTGCGCTACCGCCAGCGCTATGTGGATCTGGTGGTTAACCCCGAGGTGCGCGAGGTGTTCGTTAAACGCTCCGCCATTATCGGGGAAATCCGGCGCCAGTTTGCCGACAACGGCTGGCTGGAGGTGGAAACCCCCATCCTGCAGCCCATCTACGGGGGAGCCTCGGCGCGCCCCTTCAAAACCCATCACAACGCCCTGGACATGCCCCTCTACCTGCGCATCGCCAACGAACTCTACCTGAAACGCCTCATCGTAGGCGGCTTCGACGGGGTCTTCGAGTTCGCCAAGGATTTCCGCAACGAGGGCATGAGCCGCTTCCACAATCCGGAGTTTACCCAGGTGGAACTTTACGTGGCCTATAAAGACTACCACTGGATGATGGAGATGACCGAAAACCTGATCGCCGCGGTGGCGCAACGGGTTAACGGCAGCACCAAAACGGTTTTCGGGGAGCACGAGGTGGATTTTAAACCGCCCTGGCCGCGCCTTTCCATTTACGGAGGTATCGAAAAATACACCGGTAAGAATCTGGCCAA
Source organism: Calditrichota bacterium (assembly GCA_020434205.1). Lineage (GTDB taxonomy): Bacteria > Calditrichota > Calditrichia > RBG-13-44-9 > J075 > JAGRBF01. Next base: position 19,115 of record JAGRBF010000015.1, read on the forward strand.
CGCCAGCGAAGCGGAGCTGTTCGCCGCCGCCAAGGACCTCCACCTGCCGGTGGATAAAACCTGGGGGCCCGGCAAGATCGTCGACGAAATTTTCGGCGAATTTGTGGAACCCAAACTCATCCAACCGACTTTCATTGTGGACCACCCGGTGTTTCTGAGCCCCCTGGCCAAAAAACACCGCAGCGAAGCGGGGCTGGTGGAACGCTTCGAAGCCGTGGTGTGCGGCAAGGAAATCGCCAATGCCTTCAGCGAACTGAACGATCCCCTGGATCAGCGGGAGCGTTTCGAGGCCCAGGTGGCCCTTCGCGAACAAGGCGACGACGAAGCCCAGATGCTGGACGACGACTATCTGCGCGCTCTGGAATACGGAATGCCCCCCACCGCCGGGATCGGCATCGGGATAGACCGCCTGACCATGGTGCTCACCAACCAGCACTCCATTCGCGACGTGTTGCTTTTTCCGCACATGCGTCCCGAGGGCAGCGACAAGGAATAAAGGATTTCAATGGATTTCAGAACATTTGTGGCCCTGCGCTATTTCGGCGCCCAACGGCGCACCGGGCTGATTACGGTGATTACCTGGCTGAGCGTGGTGGGCGTTACCATCGGGGTTATGGCCCTGGATCTGGTGATGGCCGGATTCAACGGATTCGAAAATGAAGTGCGCACCCGTCTGATCGATTCGGACTCCCATATCGCCCTGCGGCGTTATCACGATATCGAGTTCGCCGACTACGATTCCATTGCCGCCATCGTGCGGGAGGTGCCGGGACTGGCCGGGGCCTCGCCCGCGATCGGCCGGGAAGCGATGCTGCGCTCCCGGGATACCAACGAGCCGGTTTTCGTGCGCGCCGTGGACCCCGCCACCATCGGGGAGGTGAGCATCATTCCTCAACGTATTATTCAGGGTGAATTCGACCTGGGAATGCAGGAATACGAAGGCCGCCAGCTGCCCGG
>JAGRBF010000656.1 GCA_020434205.1 Calditrichota bacterium
ATGAGCATCGCCTGGGTTTCGATGGGGGCCTGATACCAGTAATACCCGGCTTCGCTGCGCCAGTACATGCCCATTTCCCCGGAATGCAGGGCGCGCTCTTTCAGGGAGCGGAAAATGGCCGCCGGCGTTTCGTGATCCCCCCAGCGATGCAGGGCCAGGGCGATCATCCCCTGGGAAAAGAGGTCCATTTTCAGCCAGTAGCGGGAGGCCTGGGCCTTCCAGTAATCGAAAGCGACGAGGTAATTTTTATCCAGCTCGCGGTCTGCGTAAAAGCTGCGGGCATACAAATACTGCACCTGGGTGGGACCGATGTGCATTTCATCCATCTTGACCTTGTGCTGCAGCAAACGCTGGTAATCCTGATCCATCTCACCGTCCAGATAGCCCATAGCCCCGGTAATCATCTCGTTAACCCGGGCATTGTCGACGGCGCTGTTTACGCCCAGGTGCTGCAGACGGCCGAATCCGGTAAAAAGATATTGGGTGATGTAACGGTTCTCGCGCATCCCGTTAAACCACGGCCAGGCCCCGGAGGAAAGGCGCATCTGGTAGATTTTCTCCAGGGCACTGCTCAGTTCGTTGGACATGCGCATCAGATCGAACAGCATGCCCACCCGGCGCTTGCGTTCGGATTCGCTGCGGGCTTCCATCACCCAGGGCGTTTCCTCCAGCAGCAGGGATTTTAATTCCTGATTTTTCTCCAGATTAGAGAGCAGTTCCTGGCTGTCGCTGCGCTGCCACTGCTCAAAAACCGCCTTGATGCGCGGACTGCTGTTGACGATGTGCGAGGCCAGACTGTTGGCGTAATAGCGATTGAAAACCTGCTCGGCGCATTCGTAGGGGTATTCCATCAGATACGGCAGGGCCTGCACCGCATACCAGGCAGGATTGGCGGTAAATTCCAGGGTCACCGCCTCGTGGCGCAGGGTTTGGGAATCCCCGGATTTCAGGAGCTTGTCCAGGGTGAAGGTTTTGCTGCCCTTGCCCCGGACCGGCAGGGGCAGGGATTCGGTGACCAGCATGCGGTTGGTCAGCACCGGCAAGGCGTTTTCCTCACCGTCGCTGAAGGTGCCGGCCCGGGCGACAATGCGGTAAGTTACCGCCTGCAGACCTTCCGGGATCTTCAATTCCCAGGTCAGCGGAGCGCTTTGACCGGCCTCCACTTTAAAGCTGCGGGCGGATTTGGCGTTGCCCAGGCGGGCGTCTACCGGCTTCATGGTGAGGGCGTCGAAAAGCAGCAGCTCGGCGCTCCCGCTCAGTGCTTTTTCGCTGAGGTTGGACACCTTGCCGCTGAAGACGATCCGGTCCCCTTCGCGCAGAAAACGCGGGGCATTGGGCACTACCATCAGTTCTTTCTGGGTAACCGTGCTGTTTTCGGTAACGGCAAAAGACAGGTCCCGGGTATGAGCCACCCCCAGGAATTTCCAGCGGGTAAGGGCTTCCGGCATGGTGAACTTCAGCAGCACGTCGCCCTTTTCGTCCGTTTGCAGATGGGGAAAGAAAAAGGCGGTTTCCACCAGGTTTTTGCGCACCTGCACCGGGGCATCCTCTTTGCCGCCCGGTGTTGGCGGTTTCTGAACCTGGGATTCTTCCTTCACTTCGCTCTGCAGGTTACCGTCATCGGCGCGATCGGCGAGGGCGACCACCCCTTCCGCCATCTCCGCGGCCGGCGCGGCGGATTTCATCATGGGCATGGCCATATCCGCTTCCATCTCCATAACCGAAGCGCCCCGGGAGCGACGCACCATCCCACCCCCATAGCCGTAATAGATGCCGGGTTGCCAGGCCAGGCTTTCGTAGTTGATGTAATAGCCGTTGACGTAGACATTCCAGTCGCGACCGCTCGCGTCGGCGCGATCCGTACCAAAGCCGATCGGCCGGTTGTAGCCGCGCACCGGAGCCCCGCTGTAAGCACCATAGGGATTAAAAAACCAGCTGTGAGGCGCGAAGGCGTCCAGCGAGGCGTCGTAGAGGGTCGCTACCATCTCCGCGGCAAGCGCATCCCCTTTGGGACCGGAAATGCGCAGGCGCCATTCTTCCTCGGCTCCGGGCTTGAGCTTATCCCGGAAGGTCTCGTAGCTGATCTTCAACTCTTTGTTGTCCCAGGGGACGTGAATCCGGGAATCGACCTGCCAGACCCGCCCCAGCCGCAGGGCCGTCATGCGAGCCGAAATACCGCCGCGGTCCTTTTCCGCCACGGGAATTTCCAGGCGGTTTTTGCCGGATTTGCCCTTCAGCCAGCGGGTTTCACGCTTTCCGTCCCGATAGAAGATCTCCAGGAAAAGGTCCAGACCCCCACTGGCGGATCCCCACTGCAGCACCGCGCTTTTGCCCGGCACAACGGTACCCGGGTTTTCGCCCATCCAGAACAGGGTGTTGTCCGGGACGTTTTTTTCGTCCGAGGCGGTTACTTCGAAATAATGGGTTTGTTGGATTTCCGTGCCGAATTTGTCCCGCGTGGACAGCTCGGCAACGTAGTGGCCTTCCCCCCAT
>JAGRBF010000657.1 GCA_020434205.1 Calditrichota bacterium
CTGGAACCCGCTTCGGGGTTTGGTCGTTTTTTCCGGACGGGCCACCTGCCCGCTTTTTTATTGATCCCAAATTAAGGATATGCGTCTGTGGAATTGTTTTCCTGGCTCTACGACCTCGTCGTCATCTACATTTTTCCCCTGATTCTGGTTCTGGGGATTCTCGTTTTTATTCACGAACTCGGCCATTTTCTGGCCGCCAAATTTTTCGGCGTGCGGGTGGAGCGGTTTTCCATCGGCTTTCCCCCGCGCCTCTTCGGCGTTCAAATTGGGGAAACCGACTATTGTATTTCCGCGGTTCCCCTGGGCGGCTACGTTAAAATGAGCGGGATGATCGACGAAAGCCTCGACACCGAACAGATGGAGCAACCCCCGCAGGATTACGAATTCCGGGCCAAAAAAACCTTTCCCAAGGTGGCCATTATCACCGCCGGTGTCATTATGAATTTCCTGCTGGGCATCGGCATTTTCTGGGGGGTTTTCTGGTTTGAAGGTGAAGTGGTTACCCCCACCACCCGCATCGAGGTTATTCCCGGGGAAATTGCCGACAGTCTGGGTCTGCACAGTAACGACCGTTTTCTGTCCGTAAACGGGGTTGAGGTGGCGAATTGGGAGGATATCCAGCGGGAACTGCTGGCCAACCTCGGAGAGGCCACTGTTTTTCGACTGGTTCGCGACGGACAGGAACAAGAAATCACCTTCAACTGGGGCAACCGGGAATCCAAGGATCTGATTCGCCTGGGCATGGGACCGTTGCTGCCGGCCAAAGTGGGGCGCCTGGCCCCGGATTATCCGGCTGCCGAGGCCGGCCTGCAAAGCGGCGACGAAATTGTGGCTATCGGGGACAGCACCATCGACAGCTGGTCGGCCATGAGCCGGGTTATCCGCGCCAATCCGGGCACCCTGACCCCCTTTCGCGTTCTCCGCGACGGCGATACCCTCTCCCTTTCCATCACCCCGCGCCTGGTGAGCGCCCGGACTGCCGAAGGCGACTCCGTTCAGGTGGGGCAAATCGGCATTCGCCCCTTTTACGAACATCGCCGGCTGAGCTTCTGGGAAGCCGCCAAGCGGGGACTCAGCGAAGCCCTCTTTTTGGGCGGCGCCAACATCAAGGGTTTTGGACGGGTGGTTTCCGGGGTCGACAACGCCCGGGACAGCCTGGCCGGACCACTGGCCATTGCCAAGATGATCGGCGATATCGCCCAGGAAAGCTTTACCAGTCTGCTGCGTATGATGGCCATGCTCAGCGTGGTGCTGGCCTTCGTCAATATCCTGCCCATCCCCGCCCTGGACGGCGGCCATCTGGTGATTATCCTCATCGAGGGTATTCTCAAACGCCCCCTGCCGCTGCGCGTCAAGCTGGTTGTGCAGCAGGTGGGCATGCTGCTTTTGCTGATGCTGATGGTGTTCATCTTCTACAACGACATCGCCCGATTTTTGTCGAATTGATTTACGATCAGGACGGAAGAAGGACCATTGGACTTTAGGACCATTGGACTTTAGGACAATTGGACTTTAGGACAATTGGTCCTTCGGTCTTATGGTCCATCGGTCTTATGGTCCATCGGTCTTATGGTCCATCGGTCCATCGGTCCATCAGTCCATTAGTCTAACGGTCCATCGTCAGAATCCCCGGGATTTGGGATCGTTTTCGGGCAAATTGACCTGCACAACATCTTTCCGACAATTTTGGCCTATCTTGGGCACGATAATTTTGCGGCCTGCGCCAACATGCGGCCACGGGGAAGGCACTGCTGGGGGTATGCCGTCAGATGACTTCCGAAAAACGATCATACTGCGAAGGAGAATGCGGTGCCAGAAACATTAAAAGCGATCATTTTGGGGATTGTCCAGGGCCTTTCGGAATTTTTGCCCATCAGCAGTTCCGGACACCTGGTGTTGTTCCAAAAACTACTGGGCTTTGAGCCGGCCGGCATGGCCTTTGAGGTGTTCGTGCATTTCGGCACCCTGATGGCCGTTCTGATTGTCTTTCGCAACGACGTGTGGGAGATGATCAAATGGCTGCCCGGTGTACCGGGCTTCATCGCCCGCGGGATGAAAATCCAATCCCCGGAAGACCAATACCGGGCCATGAGCCTGTTCATCATCCTCGGGACCATTCCCGCCGCGGTTATCGGCCTGGCCTTCGAAGACGAAATCGAGGCCCTTTTCTCCAGCGAACTTCTGGTTCTGGTAGCCCTGCTGATGACCGGCCTGATCATGTGGAGCTCTCGCTATACCGAAGAAAACCCCAAAAACGGTTTCATGAACATCTGGCATGCCATCGCCATCGGCTTTGCCCAGTCCTTTGCCATTATTCCCGGCATTTCCCGCTCCGGTTCTACCATCGTAACCGCCCTGTGGATGGGCCTCAAACGCGATACCGCAGCACGCTTTTCCTTTCTGCTCTCCGTTCCGGTGATCCTGGGGGCCAGTATCCTCAAATTTAAGGAGTTGCTGGAAACACCCCCGCCCTCCACCGAGATGGTCAATCTGGTTCTGGCTACCCTGGCCGCGGCCATTTCCGGCTATCTGGCCATTATCTGGATGCTGGACATCATTCGCCGCCAGCGTCTGGAATGGTTTGGGCTTTATTGCGCCGTGGTTGCCCTGGTAGGCATGGGCATCA
>JAGRBF010000086.1:0-4320 GCA_020434205.1 Calditrichota bacterium
AAGACCTTTAAAACCCGGTGCGGGCCGCCCGATGTTTATCGAACACCCTCAACGGGGCAAGCGGGTGAAAATTCTGCCATCTGATAGACATGGCGGACCCCAAAGACGGATGGGGCGCAAGCAAAAAAAGAAGTCTTGCCACAAGAAAGGCTTTGGTTTAAATTTTGTCTCGGTCTTTTCCAGTCCTACCGAGAAAATGCTAAAAAAATCGCATTAATATCATCTAACGCCTTAAAAAGAATAGGAGTTTTATCATGGCTATCAAAGTCGCTATCAACGGATTCGGCCGCATTGGTCGGCTGGTGTTTAAAGCGATGCAGGATCAACGCGACATTGACATCGTTGCCATCAATGACCTTACCGATGCCAAAACCCTTGCTCACCTGCTGAAATACGACAGTGTTCACGGCCGTTATCCCGTTCCGGTGAAAGCCGACGGCGAGTATCTGCACGCCGGGGACCGCAAAGTTCGCATTCTGTCCGAAAGAAACCCCGCCGATCTGCCCTGGAAAGAAATGGGCGTAGAATTCGTCGTGGAATCCACCGGTATTTTTACCTCCCGGGAAAAAATGAGCCTGCACCTGCAAGCCGGCGCCAAAAAAGTGATCCTTACTGCTCCGGCCAAGGATCAACTGGACAACACCGTGGTAATGGGCGTTAACGACGATACCCTTACCGCCGATCAGGTGTTGGTATCCAACGCTTCCTGTACCACCAACTGTCTGGCCCCTGTTGCCAAGGTGCTCAACGATAACTTCGGCATTAAACGCGGCTGGATGACTACCGTTCACGGTTATACCAACGACCAGAACATTCTGGACCTGCCCCACAAGGACCTGCGCCGCGCCCGCGCCGCCGCCCTGAACATCATCCCCACTACCACCGGCGCTGCCAAAGCAGTTGGCCTGGTTATTCCCCAGCTGAAAGGCAAACTGGACGGGATGGCCATGCGCGTTCCCACCCCGGATGGCTCTCTGGTGGATCTGGTGGTCGAGCTCGGCAAAGAAACCACCGCCGAAGAAATCAATCAGAAAATGAAAGAAGCCGCCAACGGCGCCCTGAAGGGATTCCTGGAATACAGCGAAGATCCCCTGGTTTCCCAGGACATCATCGACAATCCCGCTTCCAGTATTTTTGACGCCCTCTCCACCCGCGTTATGGAAGGCAACTTCGTCAAAGTTATTTCCTGGTATGACAACGAATACGGTTACTCCAACCGTACCGTCGATATTCTGAAGAAAATGGCTTCCCTGTAAGAAGCTGCTGGATTCGGTCCCTGGAGAATCGCCTCCAGGGACTTTTTTTTATCGATATCTAACCAGGAGCATGTCATGCCCAAGCTTTCCATCGACGACCTGAGTCTGTCGGGAAAGACGGTGCTGATGCGGGTCGATTTCAACGTTCCTCTCGACCCGTCCCGGCACATCACCGACGACCTGCGCATCCGCGCTGCTTTACCATCGATTCGCAAAATTATTGCCGAGGGGGGCCGCGCCGTCCTGTGTTCGCACCTCGGGCGCCCCAAGGGCGAAAAAGACGAAGCCTTTTCCCTGAAGCCGGTGGCCGAACACCTCGGCAAACTGCTCGATAAGCCGGTAATCTTTGCCGAAGATTGCATCGGCGAGGCGGTTCAGCAGCAAAAAAAGCAGCTCAAAAGCGGCGAAGTGTTGCTGCTGGAAAACCTTCGTTTTCACAAGGGTGAGAAGGGCAACGACCCCGAATTCGCCCGCCAGCTGGCCGAAGGCTGCGACCTCTACGTCAACGACGCCTTTGGGACCGCCCACCGGGCCCACGCCTCCACCGAGGGGGTAACCCGCTACTTTGAGCAGTCTGCCGCCGGTTATCTCATGCAAAAAGAGCTGGATTACCTCGGCGCCGCCGTGGAAAATCCCCGCCGTCCCTTTGTGGCGGTATTGGGTGGCGCCAAAATCTCCGGAAAAATTGACGTAATCGAAAATCTGCTCGGCAAAACCGACGCCCTGATTGTCGGTGGCGGGATGATTTTTACCTTCTACAAGGCCCACGGATGGGAGATCGGCAAATCGCTTCTGGAAGAAGATCGCCTGGAAATGGCCCGGGAAATTCTCAAAAAATCGCAGGATACCACCACCGATTTTATGCTGCCGGAAGATGTGCTGGTAGCGGACAAATTTGAGGCGGGCGCCCATACCCGGACCGTTGGGGTGCACGACATTCCCGCCGATACCCTGGGTGTGGATATCGGGGAAAAAACCATCGCCAAATTCAAGGACGTTCTCAGCAAAGCCGCAACCGTGGTGTGGAACGGCCCCATGGGCGTTTTTGAAATCCCCGATTTTGCCAAAGGCACGGAAGCAATTGCCCGCCATCTGGCCGAGATTACCCAAAAGGGCGCCACCACGATTGTGGGTGGTGGGGATTCCGCTGCGGCGGTCAAGAAGTTCGGTCTGGATGGTCAGCTGTCCCACGTCTCGACCGGCGGGGGCGCCTCTCTGGAGTATCTGGAGGGTAAAACCCTCCCCGGGGTGGCAGCTCTGACGGAGAAATAAGGTTGTTGCTCCCGAACGGGCAACTCAACATTGGCAATAAGGAGAACAGGTATGAGAAAAAAGATTATCGCCGGCAACTGGAAAATGAACAACACCGTTTCCGAAGCGGTGAAGCTGGTATCCAGTCTGACCAAAAAGATTGAAAAAAATCCCCCTTCCTCGACGGGAGTGATCATTTGCCCGCCCGCTACGGCGCTGGCATCGGTGGCGCCCCTGTTGAAGGGCACCCCCATTGAAATGGGCGCCCAGAATATTTTCTGGGAAGAGGGTGGCGCTTATACCGGTGAGGTATCGGCCAAGATGGTCAAAAACGCCGGGGCCAAATACACCCTGGTCGCTCACTCCGAGCGCCGCACCTATTTCAAGGAATCGCCGACCGTCATCAACAAAAAAATCAAGCTGGCGCTGGCCAATAAACTCAAGGTGATCCACTGTATCGGGGAAACCCTGGAAGAGCGGGAGCAAAAGCTGACCAAGGATATCGTCCTGAACCAGGTGGAGTGGGATCTCAAGGATCTGACCCCCCAGGATCTCAAAAACGTGATTATTGCTTATGAGCCGGTCTGGGCTATCGGCACCGGCAAGGTGGCCACGCCCGAACAGGCCCAGGAGGTTCACGGTTTTATCCGGGAAATTCTGGATGCCATTTTCGAGCCGGGCACCGGCAAGAAAATGACCTTGTTGTACGGCGGCAGCATGAAGCCGGATAATGCGGCCGGTTTGCTGGCCCAGCCGGATATCGACGGCGGGCTGATCGGCGGCGCCTGTCTGAAGGCCGACGACTTCATGAAGCTGATCAAAGCCAGCGAAGCCGCCTCCAAATAGCAAAGCTTTAACAAGAAGCATTGGGCACTTTTCCGCGGAAGAGGGCCCGATGCTTTTTTATGTACCCGAAGAAAACCCAATTGACCTTTTTGAATGAGAAAGATGCTTTGGAGAGCAGATGCCAAACCCTTACGGAACCCCGGAAATAACCCCACGGGAAGTAGCCCAACGCCTTAACGGCGGCGAAGAATTTATTTTGCTGGATGTGCGCGAGCCGATGGAATTCGATATGGCGGGTATCCAGCATAAGAACGTCATTCAGATGCCCCTTTCCCGGCTTTCCATTGTGGGTCCGGAGGCATTGCCGGAAGCAATCCGGCAGGATAAGGACGCCGATGTGGTGGTGATGTGCCATCACGGCAGCCGCAGCGCCCAGGTTACCGCATGGTTACGCTCCCAGGGCTGGACGCGCATCGCCAATCTGGACGGCGGGATCAACGCGTATGCCTTGGAGGTGGACCCCTCGGTGGGACGGTACTAAACAAAAAAAGGGACATGACCGCAAAAGCCATGTCCCTTCACCCTAAAAAACTCGCCCATCCCTAAGAATTATTTTTCTTCTTCGTAATCGCACATGATAAACGAGCAGCGCCAGACGTTTCCGTCGTCAAGCAGGCAAGATCCGCATACCGGACAGCGATCGCCGGATTTAAAATCGGCCTGGTCCGCGTATGCAACAGATTGAAAAAGATCCACTGGTAACATGGGTCTACCTCCATTTAGGAAATCCATAAATCCTTTAATTAACCCTTAAACACGATAAACCAGTTGACAGATCCTCTGTCAATGGAGAGAAGGTGTTGCACTAATAAAGATCTCGCGGGAGTATCCGGTGCCTAGTCGGATACGCGTTTTGCAGCCTCATCTGAGTTATCGGTGGTGTTTCTACTGACTTTAGATTTTTTTTGCATTTTTTTCAAACGGCGGTTATGTAGGGTGTGGAAAGCGAAAAGCGAAAAGCGAAAAG
>JAGRBF010000086.1:4435-15360 GCA_020434205.1 Calditrichota bacterium
AAAGCGAAAAGCGAAAAGCGAAAAAACGTACTCGCTGATCGCTGATCGCTACTCGCTACTTGCTGGAAAAATTTCTCTGAGAAAATTTTTCTGCCATTCGGCTCTTTAAGGTATAACCCCTCAACGGAGAGCCTGCCATGATGTCGTTTTCGGAAAAGAATCAGATTTTGCTGGAAAAAGCCCTGATCGCCCAGAATTTTTTGGCCAACCACCTACCAGGCCGGGTTCAACTGTCCGGGAAGGAAGATCGCGGCGAGCTGTTTTTTCAGATCCTGTGCAAACGGGCCAGATTGCTGCACCGGGTGGGAGAACTGGCCAAAGCCGCGGTTACCGCTTTTAGCCGTCAGGAAACCCTGTCCGGCATTATCCTGACCCGCGCTCTGATGGAAACCACCGCCTACCTGGAAATGCTGCACCATCATCTTTCCAAAACCCTGAAATCCGGAAAGTGGCACGAGTTGCGCACCTATATCGAAAACAACCTGCGCGAGGCCCCGGTGGAGCCGGGAAACAGCAACGCCCGGATCCTCTTCGAAACCATGTCCGTTCTGTCCGGCATCGATGCCCTGGAGAAATACCGGGCCGGGTTCCGCTGGCAATACGACGCCCTCTGCGACTTTGCCGTGCCGGTTTTTTCCGGTGCATCCACCTATTTCGGCAGCAACTGCCAACCCCAAACCCTTCAGCTGGATGTAACGCGCAAAGGCGACTACCCCCTGACCATCGGGCTTACCGCTCTTCAAAATACCCTTACCGCTACGGTGCTGATCTCCGAGAGCATCGAGCGCGACCTGGACCAGTACAAGGTGAAGAAAGAGCGGGATAACTCCCCGGTGCGCAGCTTCCGCGCCGCTCTCACCCTTTCCACCAGCGCTTAAATCTGCTCAGCAATAGGGTCGTGCCGGGTTAAGGTCACGACCCTGTTCCCCCGGCAGGCCCGGCAATTCCCCCGTATTTGCCGGAAAGATTTGTAGGGAATCCCGCCGTTCCCCGGTAATTTTTTTAGCAAGCGATCCGGTGCGCATCAGTGTAAGTTTCCCTGTAGAGCAGGGGCGCCCGCGCCAGAAGCTGCTATCCTAAAACCGGGGAAATATTATGACCGCCGCCAGCCGAAAATGGCCCGCCATTATTTGGGGAATCACCCTGACCGTCCTCCTTTTCTCACCCCTTGCCGCGCAGGAGTGGCTGTCCCTGATGGACGATCCCAACGCCAATTTTTATGACATCAAGAGCGCTTTCGAAAATTCCTGGCAGGGACGAGAGCCGGAAAGAGGGCGGGGTTGGAAGCCTTTCCAGCGTTGGGCCTATTTCTGGGAGCAGCGCGTCTACCCCGATGGAGCCTTTCCCCGGCCGGATCAGGTGGCCCGGGAAATGCAGCGCTACCGCCGGGAAAACAGCCCATTCGTGCTGCGCAATAACGCCGCCGACTGGCAATCCAAAGGCCCGGACTCCTGGATCACCTTCAGCTATAATCCCGGTATCGGCCGGGTAAATTGCTCGGCGGTCGACCCCCAAAACCCCGACATCATTTATGCGGGAGCGCCTTCGGGTGGGTTCTGGAAATCCACCAACGGGGGGGCCTCCTGGTATACCACCACCGATGACCTGCCGGTTTTGGGGGTCTCGGATATCGTGGTCGATCCCGTCGATCCGGCCATTCTCTATCTTGCTTCCGGCGATGGAGACGGCTCGGATACCTACAGCACCGGGGTCCTCAAATCCTATGACCGCGGGGAAAGCTGGGAGCAAACCGGGCTGGATTTTGACCTTCTGGAGGGCCGCTGGGTTAGGGAATTGCGTATGGATCCGGATGACAACCGCGTCCTGCTGGCCGCCACCAATACCGGGGTTTTTCGCACCGAAGACGGCGGAGAGTCCTGGACCCAAACCCTCAGTGGGGCATCCATCAAGGACCTGGAGTTTAATCCCGGGGACGGGACGATTGTTTACGCCGCCGGCACCGCCTTTTACCGGAGCAGCAACGGGGGGCGCAACTGGAGCCGGGTTACCTCCGGTCTTCCCTCATCCACGGCAGTCCAACGCCTGGCCATTGCCGTGGCGCCCGGCAATCCCAACTACGTCTATGTGGTGGCCGGAGACGGACAGGGCCTGGTGGGACTGTATCGCTCGACCAATACCGGACAGACTTTTGGGCGCCGCTCCGATTCTCCCAATATCCTGAATTCCAGCGTGGATGGTTCGGGCACCGGGAGTCAGGCCTGGTACGACCTGGCCATTGCCGCTTCTCCAGCCGACCCGGAGAAAATTTATGTGGGGGGCATCAACATCTGGAGCAGTGAAGACGGCGGGGTTAACTGGAACATTCTTTCCCACTGGAACTACCGCACCCAAACGGTCCCCTACGTGCATGCCGATATCCACGCCCTGGATTTCCACGGCGATCAGCTTTTCGCCGGGTGCGACGGCGGCTTGTGGACAACCCCGGACGGGGGAACAACCTGGGAGGATATCAGCGCCGGGATGGTAACCACCCAATTCTACCGGATCGGGGCGGACCGCCACAATCCCAATCTGGTGATCGGCGGTACCCAGGACAACGGAACCAACCTGTGGCGGGACGACCAGTGGATTCACGTTTTCGGAGCGGACGGCATGGAGGGTATGATCGACTATTCCAATCCCCTCAACCTCTATACCTCTTACCAGAATGGTGGCCTGATGCGCTCCCGCAACGGCGGCAGCACCTTTTTCAACATCACCAACGGGATTAGTGGTTCGACCGGTTGGGTAACCCCCTTTGCGATGGACCCGGTCGACCCCAAAACCCTCTACACCTGTTTTTCCGACGTCTGGAAATCCACCAACGAGGGAAGCAACTGGCAGAAAATATCCAATTTTAATGTGGGCATTCTCTCCACCCTGGCTATTGCCCCTTCGGACCCGCAAACCATCTATGCCGGAAGCGTTGGGGCTCTTTACCGAACCCGGGACGGGGGCGCCAATTGGATCAGAATTTCCGACCCACTGCCGGTGGGGCGCCCGGCGATGACCTACGTCAGCGTTTCCAACCGGGATCCCGAGCGGATTTACATCTCCTTCTCCGGCTTTAGCGACGGGCTAAAGGTCATGCGGTCCGGGGATGGCGGGGACACCTGGGAAAACATTTCCGGAACCCTTCCCAATATCCCGGTTAACTGCGTGGTGGGTCAGCAGAGCCCCAACGACGCCTTGTACATCGGAACGGATCACGGGGTTTTTTACCGCAATGAGGATCTGGGGGATTGGGAGCCCTTTTCCACCAACCTGCCCAACGTGATCGTCCGGGAGCTGGAAATCCACCCGGGCAGCGGAACCCTGAAGGCCGCCACCTACGGGCGGGGGCTGTGGATTTCGCCTTTGGAACCGGCCGGACCGATTATCGAACACGCCCCTCCCGGCCCTTTTGAAGACCCGGTGGGCCCCTATCCCATCAGTGCCACGGTTATTCCGGCCATGGCAGCCATTCCCGAGGATTCGGTGCGGGTGTATTTCGGGACCGGCGGCGATTTTTCGGGCATGCTGAACCTGATGCGCAGCGGCAATAGTGATGAATACCTGGCGGAGATCCCCGGCCTGGGCAACGACCTGACCCTTCAGTATTACCTGGTGGCCAGCGACAGCGCCGGGAATCGCAGTGTGAGTCCGGCCGGGGCGCCCGGCAATTATTACGCCTTTTACGTGGGTGCGGATACTATTGCCCCGTTTTTGAGCCATCCCTTGCCGGTTGGGCGGGCCAATGTCCTCGACTTACCGGTGGAGATCGAAGCCGAGGCGTCCGACCAGTCCGGGATTGCTTCGGTATCCGTGTCCTATGCCATCAACGGCGCCGCCCAGGCGGACTTTGAGCTTGCCCTGCTGGGCTCCTCCCGTTACCGGGGGAGCTTTCCCTTTGATTCGACTACCGTTTCGCCCGGAGACAGCGTTACCTATCTGATAACCGCTACCGACGGATCGCTGGGCGGCAACCAGACCTTCGCCGGCCCCTTTACCTTTCCGGTGGTGGAGGAATATTACCTGCTGGGTGAGGTGAACCTGCCCATTCCCGACAACAATCCGGACGGTCTTAGCGATTCCCTCACCTATCCTGAAGTTGGCGAAGCGGTTATCGCCGACATGGAAGTGCTGATCTCCGCCACCCACCCCAATTTCGGGGACCTGGTGGTGCGTCTGACCAGTCCTTCCGGCACCGAACTGACCCTGGTCGATCGTCCCGGATATCCCGCCGATCCCTTCTGGGGCAACCGCGGCGAAAATCCATTGATTATCCTGTGGGACGAGGCTGCCACCAGCGTGGAAAATGTTCCCTTCCTGGACGGGGAATTCGTTCTGGGGGTTTTTCGCCCTTTTCCGGATTCTCTGGCCGCATTTTATGGCGAGGATCTGGCCGGGACCTGGAAAATCCGGGTTATCGACGCCAAAGCCGCCCAGGGGGGCATTTTGAACCAGTGGAGCCTGCGGATCCGAACCGATCGCTCGGTGGGGTTGGGCCGGGAATACGGCACTGTTCCGGATCAGTTTGTTTTGGGACAAAATTACCCCAATCCCTTCAATCCCACTACCACCATTACCTTCCGTCTCCCGGTATCTGGCCAGGCCAGCCTGCGGATCTTTAATGCGCTGGGGCAGACGGTGCGGCATTTGGCCGACGGCAATTTTGCGGCTGGCGGGCATCAGGTATTGTGGGACGGACGGAACGATGCCGGGCTTCCGGTGGCGAGCGGAATTTATTATTATCAGCTGCAATTTGGCCAAAATCTGAAGGTCGGGAAAATGCTGCTGCTGAAGTGAGGCGGCATTTTGACGGAGGCCCCGGGCGATGGGGCCTTTGTATTTTTTTGCTTTTTCTGAATAACACCGGGGCTTATTTTTTCAGGCCAGGCTAACCATTTTTTTTCTCAGGGAAAATGGCCCTGGCCCGGTGGAGTTCTGTTCGCCCGAAAAGAGCGCTGCCCAAAAACAAGTCCGGAAGCTGCCAATACCGTCGAATCCCGGCGCCGAAACGGCTTCACGGCGACCCGAAATCCATAGCTTTTGTTGAGGTCCTCATGCGTGATGATGCCGCCAAGATGGTCAATATTTCCGCCTACCGCTTTGTCGGAATTCCCAAAGACGAACTGTCCCCACTCCGCAAGGACCTCGATGCCGAGGCCAAGGCGCTGGCGCTCAAGGGCACCATTCTCTTAAGCACGGAAGGCATCAACCTGTTTCTGGCCGCTCCCGAAGCGGACATCAAGGCTTTTTGGGAAAAGCTGACCGCGCGCGCCTGGTTTTCCGGAATGGCTTATCAGGAGAGCAAAAGCGAACATCAGCCCTTCAAAAAAATGCTGGTAAAAATTCGCCGCGAGATCATCACCTTCGACCGTCCCGAGGTCGATCCCCTCAAGGACACCGCCCCCCGCATTACCCCCCTGGAACTCAAAAAGTGGCTGGATGAAGGCCGCGATTTTGTCCTGCTGGACACCCGCAACGCCTTTGAGGTGGAGTTCGGTACCTTCGAAACCGCCACCCACCTGGACATCCGCTCCTTCCGGCAATTCCCGGCAGAGGTGGAAAACCGGGCCGAACAATGGGGAGATAAACCGGTGGTAACCTTTTGCACCGGCGGAATTCGCTGCGAAAAAGCGGCTCCTTTTATGCTGAAAAAAGGCTACCGCGAGGTTTACCAACTGGACGGTGGCATCCTGAACTATTTCGCCGAAACGCAGGGCGCCCATTGGGATGGAGAGTGTTTTGTCTTCGACGAACGGGTGGGCATCGACGGCGGTTTGGCGGAAACCGGGGCCATTTTGTGCAAGGCCTGCTCCCGGCCGCTTACCCATGCCGAACAGCTTCAGGAAGAACCGGAGGGATTCCGGCAATATTGCGCGTCCTGCCTGCCCAAAATCAAGGAAAAGGCGCTCCTCCCGCAGCACGGTTAAAAAGGTATATCGGCTTTGTGGTTAGGCCGGGACCGGGGTGACGCTTAAGAGGTCAAAACCAGATTAAACACGCTTGACAGACGCCTAACGTTTGCTGGCCCGAAGCCATTCGGTAAAAGACCCGGTTACCGGCGTTGCGTTGCCGCCGTCGTGATCCCAAAAATAAACCGGTGGTTCCGGCTGATCGTTTTGCCGCCAACAGTAGAAGTCCCCAAACCCGTTGCTGGCGAAGGGGATCAGGTCGCGGTCCGCGATGCGGCTTTTTTCCTTGAGGATTTCGATGGGGGAGAGGATCGCATTGCTGAAGGCCAGCTCATTTAACCCACCAAATGCCACAAAATCCCGGTAAGATTCCGGAAAGGTAAACTGAAGCCGTTTTTCGATTCGGCGAACCTCCGCCGTAAGGGGTTCGCGTTGCGGGTCCAGAATACGTAAAGATGCCCCGCTGTGCAGAATTTCCATAATGGGATGCTGTTCGGCCATGCCGCTCTCTGAGGTAATAGACGTTCTTCGAATATAAACTTTTTTACACCCATAAGGTTGAAAATCGTCGCTACGGGGTGATTTTCGCCGCCCAGGAAGGAAGGGGAAATGACATCTGAGGAAACCGTGGTGCTGGCCCTGGGGGGCAATGCGATCTCTCAGGAAGGTGAAGAAGGCAATATTTACCAGCAGTTTACCAATACCCGGCGCAGTATGGATGCGGTGCTGGACATCGTGGCCATGGGCAAAAAGGTGCTGATCACCCATGGTAACGGGCCTCAGGTGGGCAACGAGCTGATCCGGGTGGAAAGCGCCCTTAGCGTTGCCCCGGATATTCCCCTGGGCGTTTTGGTCGGGGATACCCAGGGCGGAATGGGGTATATGATCGAACAATGCCTGGTCAATATGCTCCACGACCGGGGTATGGACCGCCAGACCGCCTGCCTGATTACTCAGACCCTGGTGGATCCTGCCGATCCTTCTTTTCGGGATCCGGACAAATTCGTGGGGCGTTTTTACCATGAGGCGGAAGCCCGGGAAATTATGTCCGAGCGCGGCTGGCGTATGAAGGAGGACAAAGGTCGGGGCTGGCGGCGGGTGGTTCCCTCCCCGCAACCGCTTTCCATTCTGCAGAAGGATATAATCCGGCTGTTGCTGGACCGGGACATCCTGGTGGTGGCGGCCGGGGGCGGGGGAGTGCCCGTTTACCTGGAGGACAACGGCTGGTTGGAGGGGGTGGACGCCGTGGTGGATAAGGACCTGGCTTCGGCGGTATTGGGCAACGAGATTGGGGCCCAAACCCTGATGATCCTCACCGGCGTGGAGAAGGTTGCCCTGGATTTCGCCACCCCGCAACAGCGGTTCGTAGATCGCCTGACCCTTCAGGAAGCCCGGCAATATCTGAAAGCGGGGCAGTTTCCGGCGGGCAGTATGGGGCCAAAAATCCGCGCGGCAATTCGCTTTTTGGAAAACGGCGGCCGCAGGGTTATAATTACCTCAATCGAAAAAGCCTCCGCAGCGATCAGCGGGGATGGGGGCACCACCCTGCTGGCTGAGGATTAGGTATTGTTTTCTTGTGAAAAGCTGAACGTTTTTCTACATTTAAGACTATACGCGAGGCAATAACGGGTTCCGGAAGCAATACCCCGGATCCGGAATTGTCGCATGTTGTTTTTCGAGAATCGCAATACTTCTGTCATTTCCGAAACTTCACAGGAGATATCTGATGAACATTCATGAATACCAGGCCAAAGAGGTTCTTGCCCGTTACGGCGTTGCCGTTCCGGCCGGAAAAGTTGCTTTTTCCCCGGAAGAGGCCGAGCAGGCAGCCAGGGATCTCGGTGGCGATATTTTTGTGGTAAAGGCTCAAATTCACGCCGGTGGCCGCGGCAAGGGCGGCGGGGTTAAGCTGGCTAAAAGTGTTGGAGAAGTGCGGGAACTGGCCGAAAAAATGATCGGCATGAACCTGGTAACCCACCAGACCGGTCCGGAAGGCAAAGAGGTGCACTGCGTGCTGGTTGCCGAGGGGGTCGATATCGCCAGGGAGTTGTATCTGGGCATCGTTCTGGATCGCTCGGTTTCCAAACTGGTGGTTATGGCCTCTACCGAAGGTGGGGTCGAGATTGAAAAAGTGGCCGAGGAAACCCCGGAAAAAATTCACAAGGAATACATTGAGCCGGCGGTGGGGCTCTCCGCGTACAACGCCCGGCGTATCGCCTTTAAGCTGGGCCTGGAAGGTGCGCAGATCAAACACGCTACCAAATTTATCATGGCTTTGTATAAGGCTTTCGTGAACAGCGACGCTTCCCTGGCGGAGATCAACCCTCTGGTGGTAACCGGCAGCGGCGAGGTGCTGGCACTGGACGCCAAAATCGGTTTTGATGACAATGCCCTGTATCGCCATCCCGACATCGCCGCCATGCGCGATATTCACGAAGAAGATCCTCTGGAAGTTAAAGCATCCGAACACCACCTCAATTACATCAAGCTGGACGGCAACGTCGGCTGTATGGTTAACGGGGCCGGATTGGCCATGGGAACCATGGACATCATCAAGCTGGCCGGCGGCCAGCCCGCCAACTTCCTGGACGTGGGCGGCGGCGCCAACGTGGAAACGGTGCGCAACGGTTTTGAGATCATCCTCAGCGATCCCAACGTCAAGGCGGTGCTGGTGAACATCTTCGGCGGCATTGTGCGCTGCGACCGGGTTGCCAAAGGCATCATCGAGGCGGCCAAATCCATCGACATCAAGGTGCCGCTGGTGGTTCGTCTGGCGGGAACCAATGCCGAAGAAGCGGCGGTGCTGCTCAACGAATCCGGTATGAATTTCGATGTGGCAACTTCCCTGCAGGAAGCCGCGCAAAAAGTGGTGGCAAAGATCAAGTAAATAAAACCCGGGTTTCGTCAATCCGCTTGATGAACCGGAAATGAGATAGGAGACATTTTATGAGTATCATCGTCGATGACAAAAGCCGGGTGGTGGTTCAGGGAATTACCGGAAAAGAAGGTTCTTTCCATGCCACCCAAATGCTCGAATACGGAACCAATGTTGTGGCCGGGGTAACCCCCGGAAAAGGCGGCACCAAATTTTTGGAAAAGGTACCGGTCTTCAACACCGTTCAGGATGCCGTTCAGGGAACCGGGGCCAACGTTTCGGTTATTTTTGTTCCACCCCCATTTGCCGCGGACGCCATTTACGAAGCCGCGGATGCCGGGGTCGATTGGGTTATCTGCATCACCGAAGGTATTCCGGCCATGGACATGCTGAAGGTGTACAACTACCTGAAAACCACCAAAACCCGCCTGGTTGGGCCTAACTGCCCGGGCGTTATTTCCCCTGGACTGTGCAAGGTGGGCATTATGCCGGCCTTTATTCATGAAAAGGGATCGATCGGGGTTATTTCCCGCAGCGGAACCCTGACCTACGAAGCGGTTCATCAGCTTTCCGTGGCCGGTTTGGGGCAATCCACCTGTATCGGCATCGGGGGCGACCCGGTAATCGGCACCCGCTTTATCGATGCCCTGGAACTTTTTAAGGATGATGATGAAACCGAAGCGGTGATCATGATCGGTGAAATCGGCGGGACCGCCGAGGAAGAAGCTGCCGCCTGGGTTAAGGAAAATTTCAACAAGCCGGTGGTGGCCTTTATTGCCGGGCAGACCGCCCCTCCGGGCAAACGGATGGGACATGCCGGGGCTATTATCAGTGGCGGTAAAGGAACCGCCGCCGAAAAGATGGCCGCTCTGCAGGCCGCCGGGATTACAGTTTGTAAAAGCCCCGCGGTTCTCGGACAAACTGTTAAGGAAGTTCTGGGCAAGTAACCTCACTTCCCGATTTTTTTATTTTGATGCGCCATTGGAGTGATCCTCTGGCGCATTTTTTTTGTCTGTTTCCATGCCGGAAAGATGAATTTGCTAAAGATAATCCGCGAAAAATCGACAATATCTTTATCAACCCCAAGTCCTGTTTGGGGCGGCAATCGCATGGTCTGATAATCTGATCCTAACCCTTTACGGAATTTTACTGAGGCTTTTACGACTCTCTGTTGCCCGGCGCTTTATGTGTTGAAAAACGGCATGCGGATGGTTTAGCGGTTCTGGCGAAAACGACAAGGGACAAAATTTTTCCATGACATCTGCGCCCAAATCTCCCGAGGGACCTTTCGGACCCAGGTGGCCGTTTACCGCCCTGTCCAGAGTCCACCTCATCTCCTTCCTCTCTCTGGGGTTTATCCTGCTCGGGATCCTGATGAACATCCTCAACTATCAGCGCCAGCGGGAAGCCATTTACCGGGGCCTGGAAGAAAGGGCTTCCAATATGGCGGCCCTGTTGGCTGCCAGTGCCCTGGAACCCCTTTATTTCGACAATGCCGATGAAGTTCGCTTTATCCTGAACTACCTTCTGGAGCAGGAAGAGGTAAGCTATGCCAAAGCCCTCAACCCATACGGCACCATAATCGCGGTAGGAGATGCGGGTGCCCCCTTCGCTTTTTCCCGGGATACCGTGGAAAAAGCCCTCACCTTTCCTCAGAAGATATTGACCAAATCCAACGGGGAAACCTACGAGGTCCTCAAGGCCATCGAGTTTTACGGGTACGAAAACGGGGGGGTGCTGATGGGTTTTTCCATGGCCAAAACCCGGCAGGCCCTGGCCGAGGCCAAACGGCAGAACCTCATTTCCGGAGGCATTTTTGTGCTGGTGGGGGCCCTGATCAGCCTGTTTCTGATTCGTTTTCTGCGCACCCTGAAGGGGCAGGCGGATACCCTGACCGGCATGAACGAAGAACTGACCCTGGCCAAAATCAAAGCCGAGGACGCCACCCGCGCCAAGGGCGAGTTCCTTGCCAACATGAGCCACGAAATCCGCACCCCGCTCAACGGCATCCTGGGTATGAGCGAACTGCTTCTGGAAGGGCAATTGAGCCATGAACAGGAAGAATATCTGACCCTGCTGCGCCATTCGGCGGAATCCCTGCTGGAAATTATCAACGATATTCTCGATTTTTCCAAGATCGAAGCGGGGAA
>JAGRBF010000658.1 GCA_020434205.1 Calditrichota bacterium
ACCCAACCACCAGTCCACCCAACCATCCGACGTGGGCGCCAATGTGCTCCCTGGTGGTTCCCCAATAACTGTTTACCTTTTCCTTCCTCGTGCAATTCATCTATATCCCGAAACAGCCCGGCAGGCGCAATTCCAGCAGTTTGATGTTGCTTCTGCCCGCGGAATTGGCGATGATACCTTACTGGCACGAGGGGCAATGATGAGACTTCCATCCGGACGGTTGTTTTTTTTCGCGCGACAGACCCTCCTGTGCGGCCTGATTTTCCTGCCATCATGGATTTTTGCTCAGGACCTCTCCTATTCGGCATCCTCCCCCGCCGGTTTGTCGCCCGCCACCCCGGCAGCGGACCTCCTCCCCAAACGAATTGAAGACTATTTCAAGGGTGGCCCTGCCCCAACCACCCGGGAACTATCGGAGGCCATGGCGGAGATCGACCGCAATCCTCCCGCCCTGCCCTTCACCGAGATCCGCCAGCGGCAGTCCCTGGCCACCCTGCTCCTGGATGCCGGCTCTGCCGGCGACGCCCTCACCCAGCTGCGTCTGAGCGGAGCGCTCATCAGCAGCAATGCCAATCCCACCTGGCTGGGACTGGCGATCCGCAATCATCAGCTAACCGTGGAAAGCTATCTGCAAGCCGCCGACTACCGCGGGGCCCTTCAGGCCCAGGACAGTCTGCTGGCTTTGATTTATCCCGGAGATGCCCGAGCCTTGCACGAAACCCGCCAGCTGACCCGCGAAATTGCCCGAACCCTGGAAAGCGAGCAACCCAACAGCGAGCCTCTTCTGGTGGGGGCGCGATTTCGGGCGGTGTTCCAGGGAATGGCTTTAAACAGTCCCTTCGACACTCCTTCCCTGCTGGCTTACCTGGCCTGGCGGGAAAGTTTGGCGGGAAGGCTGGGGCTGGCCAATCGCTATTACCGGCAGGGCCTGGAACACCTCAGCAAAAATCCCGAGCGGGCTTTTTACGCCCAATTGGCCCTGGGGCTGAACGAACTGAACCTCGGCTATCAGGAAAAAGGGGCCGAATCTCTGGCAGAGGCCCTCAACCTCTTTTTAAAATCCGGGCTGATCGACCCTCAAAACGGCAATCTGCTGGTACTGGAATTGGCCCGGGTGCAGCTGAGCCTGGGGAATCCCGCTCAGGCCGGATGGTATCTGCAATCCCTGCAACCCGCCACTCTGGGATTATGGCATCGGGTAAGCTATCTGGGGTTGATGTCCCGTTGGTATCGCCAAAACCATGATGCCTATGCAGCGGAAATTTTCCTGGCGCGCGCTTTCGAAACGGCCGGACAGGCGGAAAATCCACCCCTGCGCCTGCAGGCGGAATTGCTGCGCCTCAGAGCGGAATTTGCCCTTCAAAACGGGCACCCCCGGGAAGCCCTGGGGGATCTGGAAAACGCCGCGGCAGTGCTGATCCACACCGGAGCGCTGCGCAGCGGGGAATTCCCCGGCAATGCCGCCTGGTTAAGTGATCCCGAGGGATATGTGACCATTTTAGGCGAGATAGCCGCCCTGCAACGCCGCCTGACTTTGATGGCCGCCGAACCCGCCGAACGGCAACTATGGCTGAAAAGCGCCCTGGCCACCGTTACTTCCGGCATTCGCGCCGTGGAAGCCTGGCGCAGCGATCTGGAAAAAACCTCCGCATCCCTCAGGTTCAGCAAGGCCGCCCATCGCTTTTACGAAGCGGGGATCGAAACCGCCCTCCTGGCTGCCCGGGAACTCAAGGACCCCTCCTTTAAGGAACAGGCTTTTACCTATTCGGAAGCCAGTCGCGCTCATTTGCTGGCCCGCTCCCTGGCGGAAACCGAAGCGCTGGATTTCGCCGGGATTCCGGATCGCCTGCTGCGCCTGGAGCGCGGTTTACGGGAAAACCTTTCCTACTACAATTCCCGCCTGCAATTGAACATCGCCGGGGAGAACGCCCCTTCGCCGTCCCGATTCGCCGCGGATCTTCAGGCCTTTCAGGACAATCAGCAGCGCTACCAGGAATTGATCTCCCATTTCGAGCGGGATTATCCAGCCTACTACGAGCTCAAATTCCGCCCTCACCTCCTGACGGTCCGACAGATTCAGGAAAAATTGGCCGAAAAGGAAGGCCTCCTCACCTTTTTTATGGGAGAAGCCCACCAAACGGCCTTTCTGATTACCCGGGATGGTTTTCAGCCATTTCCGCTGGCGGAAAATTCCAACTGGAAGGCCATGGTGCGGGATTACTACTGTTACCTTCGGGATCCTTTCACTTACTCGGCAAGTGCTTCTCTGGGAGAAGGCCTGTACGACTGGCTACTTTCCCCACTGGCGGGACGGCTAACAGACCTTGAGGTGCTGCAGATTGTCCCGGACGATTTGCTCGCCTATCTGCCCTTCGAGGCCCTGCGATCTCCGCAAACCGGTCGCTATCTGGTGGAAGATCTTTCGGTATTGTATCATTTCAGCGGATTCCTTGGGGTCCGCGGTCCGGCAAAAACGAAGGCAGGCAAGCTCTCTTTCGGTGGATATGCCCCGGGCTTTTTGGCGGGAAAGGTCTTGCCCCCAGCGGGTGACGGCGGGGATACCTGGCAGCAATTTTGGGGAGCGTCGCGATCGGGAAGTCGGGATTTTGCGCCCCTGCCTTTTTCCCAGACGGAAGTGCGGCGCATTGCCGCCGCCTTTCAGCGCCAGGGGAAATCCGGGCAGGTCTTTTTAAACGCCGCCGCCAGCGAACAGTCGTTCAAGGAGCGCGCCCCGGATTTCCGCATTCTGCATCTGGCCACCCACAGTTTTGATGAAGAAGAAAGTCCCGGATTGGCCGGCATCGCTTTCCACGACGCGGCAAACGGGGGCAGCGCCTTCGAAGACGGGATCTTGTTCTCGGGGGAAATTTACAACCTGAAGCTCAACGCGGACCTGGTGGTGCTTAGCAGTTGCGAGAGCGGTTTGGGTCAGTTGATTGAAGGGGAAGGCATGATGGGGATGACCCGCGCCTTCCTCTACGCCGGGGTTTCCAATGTCGCGGTGTCCCTGTGGAAAGTCCAGGACCGCTTTACCTCGGGTTTTATGGTCAGTTTTTACGAGAAAGTACTGGCCGGCATGGATTATCAGCAGGCGTTGCGGGCCACCAAACTGGCCTTTTTGCGGGACCATCCCGGGTTGCCACCGGGATTTTGGAGCAGCTTTGTGCTTTTTGGGCCCCTGCAGGCATCTTCGCATTAAACCGCCAAGCCACCAAGCCGCCAAGGGTTTCTTGATGTCCTTGTTCCGGATAAAGTCCGAATCTTATTGAAGGGGATAAAAAACAAGTGCCCTGTCCTCCATGGTCAGGGCACTCGCATTCAAAGGGAGTCTGCTCCAATCAAGCAGCCATGCTGCCTAACTGTAACTTTATATATTTCAAATGGTATGCCAAAAGGGTGAATGCAAACGGAAAAAACTCATCAACCCAATAATATACAGTATCTTACGCACCACCCTGGTTTTCCTGAGACATTTTCCGCCAGCTTTTTTCTGGGTTAAATGGCCCGGTTTTGAGGTATGGGATGGGGCTTTTCGCCCAGGGCTGTGAGCGCGGTTTTCCGGGAGGGTTCCTGAATACTTTGCTTTCCGGGCTCGGCCTTGGGTGCTCCTTTTTTAAGGGCCCTCAACTGAAGGTGAAACAGCAGCATCCCGTACCACCCCAGCAGCATGGAAACCCCCAGTTGAAACAGGCTGAAGCGATAATCTCCCTGAAAGCTGCGCAGGCCTTCCAGGAGGATTGCCGAACCGCCCAGCAGCAAAATTTCCAGCAGACGAAGCTGGGTTTTGCTGCCCTGAAAACGTCCCAGGTATTCGCCTACCATAAACCCCAGCAGGGTAAAACCCCCCACGTATTCCAGCAGGCGCAGAATGTAGGGAATTGAGGAATTACGCCCCAGGGTATCCAGGCCGATCAGGGTAATCCGGAAGGCAGTCTTCATGGGAATAGGCCAGATGCTCATCAGGAACAGATACAGGGCAAAGAAAAAGAGGATTTTGCGAAGAACCACCCGCTCGAAACGGCGCTCTGAGGCGGAACGTCCCGGTTTGGGGATAATCAGGGTGGCAACCGTGGTGGTGGCCAGAAAGGCGATCAGCAGGCTTTCCTCGGGATAGCGCATATAAGCCGGCATGATGCCCAGAGAGAAATAACTACACGCTCCGGCGATAAACTGCCACTTCCGCAAATCCGTTGCGTGGCGAAGGCGATGGTTGTAGAGTTCAGCCAGCAAGACCGCAGCGGTAAAAGACAGCAGCACCAGCAGCCACAGCCGATACTTATCACCAAAAACCGACATCCCGTTGATCCACATCAGCGGGATCAGCAGATAGACCAGTTGGGTAAGGGGCAGCTCCAACACCGAGGTCCCCTTCTCGCCGGTGGCGAAGTAGCGATTCAGGGCGTCCGCTCCCAAAGCACCCAACCAGGCCCCCAAGGCATTGGAAAGCATATCCGCCGGCGAGGTATAGCGGTCCGGCAGAAACAACTGCAACATTTCCACCACAAAACTTCCGGCGAAACCATAGAGGAACACCGGCCAGGTGCGAATCTGGCGGTCAATTTTTCGGGATAGCTGAAAAAGGAAACCCAGGGGTAGAAAGAGGATAATATTGCCGACCACATCCCCTACCCCGGCGATCATGGAGAGGCGGTGCCGTCCGTTAAGCTGGAATTCGAAGGGCATCAGGGTAACAAGTGCTACCAGTAGCACCATATACCACAGCAAGGCGGTACTTAGCTGTATTCCCGGAATCCTTCCGGAAACGTTCATCCTTGAAAACATTCTTTCTCCAAAACATCCGTGTTTTCCTAAATTTTCGGATGCCCGGGAAAAAACATAAGAAAAAATCGGGTGGACGGCAGGCAAATAAGTTTTACCGGGTCGCTTGCTTGGCCAGGTTGGGAAGCGCGTACAACTTTATGGGGTCCTGCACGGAAATGGCCAGCAGACGAGCCCGTTCCAGCCGTTCCTTGCTGGGAAGCCCTCCCTCTCCGGCTTTTAC
>JAGRBF010000016.1:0-2369 GCA_020434205.1 Calditrichota bacterium
ATTCCCGGCGAGAAGCTGAAGCCGCGAAACGGCAGCTACCGTCTCCAATTTACCAGCCAGTTGTGGGAATCCGCCTATCTGGATCAGGTGCGTCTGGTGGCGGTGGACCATCCCGCCGATGTGGAGATTTTCGTGGACGAGGCCTTTTATCCGCCCCCGTTCCCCGCCCACCGCATTTTTACGGTCCGCACCCCGCACCTCCCGGTGAGCGCCACGGACGAGCAGGGGCGGGATTTGCTGCCCGATCTGGCCCGGCACGACGGGCGTTATGTGGACCATCTGGTAACCCGGAAATTCCAGGGGCTTACCCGCCCGCACGACCTGATCCTCGATTTGGGGGAAGCAGCGCGGGCCGACAGTGTTTTCCTGTTCCTCAACGGCTGGCTCTTTCCCACGGACGCCAGCATCAACGTCAATATCGCCCAGGCCGGCAAGCGCCCCATCGCCCCGCACCTGCAGGTGATCAATTCGGCCGGGCAGTGGGAAACGGCCATCGCTTTTATCGGCTTTCCCAAGGGCAAAAACAAAACCACGGTGCTGGATCTGAGCGACAAGTTCCTCAGCGAGGATCGCCGGGTGCGTATTCGCACCGATATGCAGATTTACTGGGATTATGCCTTCTTCAGCACCGCTTCCCGCGAGGGTGAACACCGGGAACAGGCTCTGGCGCCCCAGGCGGCGGACCTGCATTTCGGCGGTTTCTCGGAAGTGCGCCAGCAGGACCGCTACAGTCCCCATATTCCCAGCTACGGCGCCCACGACAAAACCCAAAAATGGCGGGACCTCACCGGCACCTACACCCGTTTCGGCGATGTGCTGCCCCTGCTGCAAACCCCGGACAGCAAATACGTGCTGATGAACGCCGGCGACGAGATCACCCTGGATTTCGACGCCACCGCCCTGGCTGATTTGCCGGAAGGCTGGACCCGGGATTTTCTTTTTTACAACGACGGTTGGTTGAAGGACGGGGATCTGAGCACCGCTCACGGGCAAACCCTGGGGCCCCTGCCCTTCCGCGAAATGAGCCGCTATCCCTACGGTGCGGAAGAACACTACCCGGACAGTCCGGAATACCGGGCCTACCGGGACACCTACAACACCCGCGAGGTGACCACCGAAAATTTCCGGCGCCAGGTGCTGGATTATTGAGGCCTTGATATTCTCATGAAAATTCTTTTTGCCCTACCCGTTTTTACCGCCATGTTCTTTCTGGCCGCCTGCCAAAAGGAGCAGCCGGCGCCCACCCTCTTCACCCGGATGGATCCCGGGGAAAGCGGCCTGGACTTCCGCAACGAGGTTTTCGAAGACACCCTGATGAACAGCATCAACAACCTCTATTTTTACGACGGCGGGGGTGTGGCGATCGGGGATGTTAACGGAGATGACCTCCCGGATATTTACCTCACCGCCAATCTCGGGGAAAACCACCTTTATCTGAACCGGGGTGGATTTCGCTTTGAGGACGTCACCGCCCGGGCAGGGGTGGGTGGCGGGAGCGACGGCTGGAGCACCGGCACCGCCATGGCGGACCTCAACGGGGACGGTCTGTTGGACATCTACGTGTGCCGGGCCCATTACCTCGGCAAAAAAGGCCCCAATCAGCTTTTTATCAACAATGGGGACGGCACTTTCAGCGAAAAAGCGGCCGATTTGGGGCTGGACTTTACCGGCCTTTCCCGCCAGGCCGCTTTTCTGGATTACGACCGGGACGGGGATCTGGACATCTACCTGATGAACCATTCCGTGCATGGCAAGGGCACTTACGGGGAGATCACCCATATCCGGGAAAAAATCGACCCCGAAGTCGGCGATCAGTTTTTTGAAAACCGCGACGGGCAGTTTGTCAACGTCACCGAAAAGACCGGCATCTACAGCAATGTGCTCGGCTATGGCCTGGGGGTGGGGGTCAGCGATTTCAACGGGGACGGCTATCCGGATCTGTACATCTGCAACGACTTTCACGAGGACGATTACCTCTATTACAACAACGGGGACGGCACTTTTACCGAGGGCTTGCGGCAATCGATGGGGCACACCAGCCTGGCCTCGATGGGCAACGATATCGCCGATTTCAACAACGATCTGCTCCCTGACGTGATGGTGCTGGACATGCTTCCTCCGGACGAGGCCACCCGCAAAAACTCCGTTACCAGCGACCTCTACAATATCTACAACGCCAAGCTGGGTTTCGGTTACTATCACCAGTTGCGGCGCAACACCCTGCAGCTCAACCGCGGACCGGCTTATCACGCGGGGCCTTTGCCGAATGGGAGCCCCATGGCGGCTTTCAGCGAAATCGGTCAACTGGCCGGGGTCAGCGCCACGGACTGGAGCTGGTCCACCCTTTTCGCCGATCTGGACAACGACGG
>JAGRBF010000016.1:2457-4364 GCA_020434205.1 Calditrichota bacterium
GGGCGGATGATGCCCATGAAGCCGCGGGCCATCGCCCTGGACTCGGTCCGCGACATGACCGGGCGCATGCCCAGCGAGCCCCTCCCCAATTTCGCATTTCGCGCCAACGGCGACCTGACCTTTGAGAACCGCGCCGAAGCCTGGGGACTGGCGCAACCGACCTTCTCCAGCGGGGCGGCTTACGCGGATTTGGACAACGACGGGGACCTGGATCTGGTGATCAACAACGTCAACGGACCGGCCGGATTATTTCGCAACGATCTCTACGATCTGGCGGCGGATTCCGGTGCGGCGCCCGCCTACCTGGCCATCAAATTAAAAGGACGTGCTCCCAACCATTTTGGGGTGGGCGCACGGGTTGTGGTGGCCACGAAAGCGGGCCCGCAGATGGCGGAACAATGGCCGGTGCGCGGATTCCAGTCCTCGGTAAGCCCGGTCCTGCACCTGGGGTTGGGGCAGGCGCAAAAGGTCGATCGCCTGACGGTTACCTGGCCGGATGGTACCGTTCAGGAGCTTCGCGATGTCGCCGTTAACCAGACCGTGGTTCTGGACCAACAAGAAGCTGCCCCGGCGCCGCCAGCCCGGGCCTTGGAGACGCCTCTGTGGAAAGACGTGAGCGCCGGCAGCGGGCTGGATTTCCGCCACGAGGAGAACACCTTTATCGAATTTAACCGCGAGCCCTTTATTCCTCGCTACGTCTCCACGGAGGGGCCGGCCCTGGCGGTCGGGGACCTCAACCGGGACGGCCTGGACGACCTCTTTTTCGGCGGGGGAAAATTTCAGGAAGGAGCCCTTTTTCGGCAGAAAGCGGACGGCAGCTTCCGGCGCCAGGCGGTCGGAGATCTGGAATCGGACGCCCGCAGTGAGGACGTCGACGCCCTTTTCTTCGACGCCAACGGAGACGGCTGGCAGGATCTTTACGTGGTTTCCGGCGGCAACGAATTTTTCGGCCAAGCCGATCCCCTGCTGGACCGCCTTTATCTCAACGACGGGCGGGGCAATCTGGAGCGAGCCCCGGACGCCCTGCCGCGCCTTTTTAACAACGGCTCCTGCGTGGCGGCCGCGGATCTGGACGGGGACGGCGATGTGGACCTGTTTGCCGGCAGCCGTTCGGTGCCCAGAGCTTACGGTGAAGCGCCGGCGAGTTATCTGCTCCTCAACGACGGGAAGGGCAACTTCCGGGATGCCACCGCCGAACGCGCCCCGATGCTCACCAACCTGGGACTGGTAAGCGACGCCCTGTGGCAGGATCTCAACGGCGACCGGCAGCCGGACCTGGTGGTGGTGGGAGAATGGATGCCGGTTACCGTGCTGATCAACCAAAACGGTACCCTGCGGGACGCCACCGCCGAATGGGGTCTGTCCAACAGCCACGGCTGGTGGAATCACCTCGATGCCGCAGACTTTAACGGCGACGGCAAGGTCGATCTGGTGGCCGGGAATCTGGGCCTCAATTCCATGTTGCAGGCTTCCCCGGAGCAGCCGGTGCAGCTGTTTATCAACGATTTTGCCGGCAGCGGCACTCCCCAGCAGATTCTCACCCATTACCTCAACGGCCAAAACTACCCCCTGGCTTCGGTGGATCAATTGATGACCCATATCCCTACCCTGCGGGAAGGGCATTCCAGCTACCAAGAGGTGGCCGGTAAAACCTTTGAGGCGCTGTTCCCGGCGGTTCAGCGTAAAGCAGCCACCGTTCTGAAGGCGCAAACCTTTGCATCGACCCTTTTGCTTAACGACGGGCAGGGGCATTTTTCGAGGAAGCAACTCCCAGGTCCGGCGCAGTTCTCCCCCATTTACGCCACCCATATTTCGGACCTGGACGGAGACGGCCACCCGGACCTTCTGACCGGCGGCAATTTTTCCGGGGTTACCCCCGATGAGGGGCGTTACGATGCCAGCTACGG
>JAGRBF010000016.1:4452-8087 GCA_020434205.1 Calditrichota bacterium
ATGGCGGGATATCGCGCTCCCGGCGGGAAACGCCGCCTGGTGGTGGCCCGCAACAACGACACCCCCCTGATTTTCGAGAAAACCGGGAAAGCGGGCCGCAGAAAACCCTGATCCTGCCACCGGATTTGGGCTTTTGATCCGGAATGGTTAAACTGATTCCATCAACAGCCCTGGTAAAAAATCCCGACCCGTTTCAGACCCAACGAGGGGAGCCTTATGGCCCGCAACAAATGGTTTGTATCCCAACCTCTGCTGATCGTGCTGAAAGTCGCCATTGCCCTGGCGGTTTTTATGCTGGCCAATACCGTTTATCTGCTGCTCAACAGCCTGGCGGACAAATGGGATTGGTCCTTTTTTGCAGTGGGAAAAACCACCATGCCGGTGATCTTCCAGGTGATGATTCTCTCCCACACCGGGGTGGGGCTGTTGCTGGTTCTCCTGATGCTGATTTTCGGCATCGGCCATTTGCCGCGGGTCTGGAAGCGCTACAAACAGCCGGGCGGGATCTCCGGAATTTCCTACCTGGTGCTGGGACTGGTGCTGGGAATAACCGGCCTTTTTATCCTGAGCGCCTCGGCCAGCCGCGACAATGCCTGGGCCTGGTGGCTGCACGTGATCACCGCCTTCATTGTCCCCGCTTTGTATGTGCTGCACCGCCTTCAAAGCCTGAAAAATCAGCCCTCCCGCAGCGGATTTCGCCGGTTTACCCTCACCACCCTCTCACTTGTGGCCGGGCTGGCGGTGGTTCATCTTCTGACCAATCGCAGCGTGGTGCTGACCCCCGAGGCGCAACTGGCCCGGGAGCAGGGCCTGCACAATGGTCCCGGGGCGCCGTCCCGCGACGTATCGATGTTCCGTGAAGGGCCTTTTGTGCCCAGGGGTTTTATCCCCCCGGAAAGCCCCTTTTTCCCTTCGGCGGCCACCACCAGTTCCGGCGGTTACCTGCCGTCGCGGATTATCACCCGGGGAGATCTGGGGGCGGCGGAAAAGATCGAGGCGGAAATCGACGCCATCGGTTTTGTGAAGGATACCGCCATCGGAGCGGAAACCTGCCGGCGCTGCCATCAGGATATCGTGCAACAGTGGGAAACCTCCGCCCATCGTTTTGCCTCCTTCAACAATCCCTTCTACGAGGCCACCATTGTAGAAATGCGGGAAAGCGACACCCTCATGAACGTCTGGGTGGAAAAACACCTGCAGCAATTTCCGGATTTTGGTCCGGACGGGATCGGACGCGCCAAAAGCAAATGGTGCAGCGGCTGCCACGATCCCTCGCTGATGCTGGCCGGCAAGATGAATCAGGTAGTGGATCGCCGCAGCCCGGAAGCACAGGCGGGACTAACCTGCCTGGCCTGCCACGCCATCGACCGGGTCCACGATGTTACCGGGAACGGCAATTACAATATTGCCGACGAGCAGGAAGACCCCTACCTCTTCGCCGATTCCCCCTCCGGCACCATCGGGGCATTTCTGCACGACGCCGCCCTCAAGGCCCGTCCCGGGGTGCACATGCAGCAGTTGCAGAAGGGTTTTTTCTCGACCAGCGAATACTGCGCCACCTGCCACAAGGTTAGCCTGGACGCCCCGGTCAACAATTATCGCTGGCTGCGGGGACAGGATGAATACGACAACTGGCACGACAGCGGGGTATCGCTGAACGCCTCGCGCACCTTTTATCTGCCCCCCGCCAAACGGGTCTGCCAATCCTGCCACATGCCCCCGGAAGCGGCCCCGCTGGGTGATGTCGCCGCCAAAAACGGGGTGGTGCGCTCCCACCGTTTTACCGCGGTCAATACTGCCCTGCCCTTTTTGCGCGGGGATGAAGAAACCATCAAACGCATCGAGGACTTCCTGCGGAACGAAAAGCTGCGGGTGGATATTTTCGCCCTGTCCTCGGGCGAATCACCGCAAAAAACCATGGCGCTCAACAACAACCCCCGCACCCTGATGGCCGGCGAGGAGGTTACCGTGGATGTGGTGGTGCGCAACCAGGGGGTGGGCCATACCTTTCCGGGCGGCACCAACGATTCCAACGAAGGCTGGCTGGAGTTCAGCGTTCAGAACGAATTGGGCAATACCCTGGCCATCAGCGGGTATATCGACGAAGCAGGGCATCTGGATCCCATGGCCCACGTCTTTAAGGCGGTGATGGTGGACGGCCACAGCCGGCCTATCCGGAAGCGCAACGCCCAGGATATTCGCGCCACCGTTTTCGCCAACGTGATCGGTCCGGGCACCGCGGATATCGCCCACTATACCTTCACCGTTCCTGAAGAGTTGGCGGGAGAGAAGGTAATCCTGAGCGCCCGGCTGCTGTGGCGCAAGTTCGATCGCGCCTACACCGAATTCGCCTTCAAC
Organism: Calditrichota bacterium; assembly: GCA_020434205.1. GTDB lineage: Bacteria > Calditrichota > Calditrichia > RBG-13-44-9 > J075 > JAGRBF01. The sequence goes on from JAGRBF010000016.1 coordinate 6,811, forward strand.
CGCAATCCGGAGGGCTTCAAACAGTTTTCCGAGGTTCCGGACCTGCCCGTCACCGAAATTGACGCGGACCGGATTATCCTGCCGGTGGCGGGGAAAGCCTCCAGACCGGCAGCCCGGACGGAGATTCTCCCGGTGGCTTCCGGAAATCCGGACCCCAACCTGTGGATTCGCTACAACGACTACGGGATCGGTCTGTTGCTGGAGCAGGACACCCGCGGCGCCTATCAGGCCTTTGAGAAGGTAGCGGAGCTGGTTCCCCAAAGGCTGGACGGTCCCCTCAACATTGCCAAAACCGCCCTGCAGGACGGCGATCTGGAAAAAGCTTACGGCTACCTGCGCCAATGCGAGGACCTCAAGGCGGGCGATCCGCAGGTGGCCTGGGTTTGGGCGCGGGTGCGCCAGGAAGACGGGCTCTACAAGGATGCCGCCAAGGCCTATACTTATGTGCTGAAATTTTTTCCGGAAGACCGGGCCGCGCTCAGTCAGTTGGGTCGCACCTATTTTCTGGACCAGCAGTACCAGGCGTCGATTGATATTTTCGAACAGGTGTTGGAAGTCGATCCGGAAAACCGCACCGCCTATTATCACCTGATGCTGAACTACCAGGCCCTGGGCATGCAGCAGGAAGCGGATCTGGCGGGCATGGCCTTCGAATATTACCGCATCGACGAATCCGCCGCCACCATTGCCCAGCAATTTCGCCTGGAGAATCCCGGCGCCAACCTGATGGCCCAGCAAATCCGCATCCATCAATTGGAATTCGATCGCCCGGGGGGCAGGGCGCGGCGGTAACCAAAAAATTTGAATTATAACTGACGTTACGCGCAAGAAGCTATTTCCGGCCCATTAACCGCGAAATCACGAAATCGCGAAAACTGAAACCGGACTCACCTGACCCTGCAGCGGAAAACCTAACCGTCACGTTGTTATCCGCGGACCACCATGGATAGGTGGTTTACTTCCGTTCCCCAAAGCAGTTGCGGATACGGAAGTTCTGTGTCTGGCAAAGACCAAACATATTAATTCTTCGCGTTTTCGCGTTTTCGCGGTTAAATAGCAGAAACGGGTTTGGTTGCATAACATGAGATATCAACACGCCCTAATATATAGTTGGTAATAGAAAAATCGTGCCGTTTTCCTTTGGCAAGGGATGATATGCCCCTTAATATTGAATGAAAACCGCCTGCCGGACAATCGCTATTTTCCTTACCGGTCGGGCGCCGCTTGCCCTCTGGGATCAGGGCGTGTTGATACTCATCTAAATTGTCGAATTTTGG
>JAGRBF010000087.1:0-5722 GCA_020434205.1 Calditrichota bacterium
CTCATTTTTGACGACGCCTGGCATCCGGTGGTGGAACCCTTCGATTTCTATCGCGAGCTGATCGCCCTGCCGGCATTTCACCAACGGGTCAAAACCATTTTTTTGGAGGCGGTTTCCATCACAGAACAGCCGGCCCTGGATGCCTATCTGGCTGCGGAGGTGGAAGACCCGACCCTGCTTTTCCCGGCCTTTCAAAACGACTTCAGCGGTCTGGGCTGGCCGTTTCAAACCTACTTCGATCTCCTCAAGACCGTGTACCAGGTCAATCGTTCCCTGCCGGCGGCGGAGAGGCTGCGGGTCGTGGCGGTTAATGCGCCGTCGTTTTGGGAAGCCATCCATAGTGCGGAAGATGTGGCTCTTTTCCGCAAAAGCCTGGTGGGCAACGACTACTTTATGTATAAAACCATCCTGGCGGAAATGGCCGATTTCCGGGAAGGGCGCAAGGGTATTTTCCTCACCAACACCCGCCATGCCTACAAGGGTATTCGCGACCAGGAGGGTCGTTTTTTCTGGAATTGCGGCACCTTTTTTCATCAGTGGCACCCGGGCAAAACCAGCGCGATTCGTTTTCATCACCTCTCTCTGATTATCGAAAGCGAGGCGGCGCTTAGCGATTCTACGGCCCGCAGCACCGCGGGGATGGAGCGCTATCGCTATCGCTGGGAACGAATGGCCGGCGGCAAATGGGATGGCGCCTTTGCGGCGTTGGGAAACCGCCCGGTGGCCATCTCCCTGCGGGATACTCCCTTTGGGCGCGAACCTTACGTCGGTAACCACATGCACAAGGCCGCTCCCGGGCAAACCCTGTTCGATGCCTATGATGCACTGATCTTTTTAGCGCCGCTGGAATCCCTCCACAATACCGCCGAAACCGGCGCGCTGTATACTCCGGCCTTTAGGAAAGAACTGCTGCGACGTTTGCCCCTTCTCTTTACCGCGGAACAACTGCAGGAAAAGATGCGCCGCAGCGGGGCCGGCAATTTGCCCGACTACATCGACCAAACCTTTTCCGGAACGCCTCAGGAGCTGATTCCCCAAACCCGGGATCTGCCGCCGCTCACTTTTTAACGCCAGGAAAAAAATCCTTCAAAAAAGGGTCCGTAAACCTCAATTCGGGGTGATGTGTTGCGGGGCTTATGCCGGATTCCATACCCTAAAAGAAGGAGATTTGATCCATGAAAAAGGGGAGTCATAAACGGTTATTTAGCATTGTTTTAGCAGGTTTGCTTTTGTTTGTGCTGGGAGCTTGCCGTTTGGTCAGCGAAAATCCGGAGGATAAGGAAAAGCCGGAAGAGGGGCCGGTGGCGGAGGGATGCCCGGGGGCGGTATATCCGGAGTGGAGCACCTCGCCTTATGTGCTGCCCTATCCGGTGGGAGAAACCTATAAAATTGACTTGAGCAATTGCAGTGGTTCCTTCCACAGCGAAGGCCAACCGGATGAATTTGCCATCGACTTTAACATGCCGATTGGTTCCCAGATTACCGCCTCCCGCGCCGGAACCGTTGTTTATGTGGAGGAAAGCGGCCGGGACGGCGGGTCTCCCAATAACCTGGTGGTGGTGGATCACGGGGACGAAAGTTACGCCCAGTACATGCACTTAACCCAAAACGGGGCCCAGGTAACGGTGGGGCAGCAGGTGTCACCCGGGGATAACATTGGGCTCAGCGGGGCGACCGGGCTGGCCGGCTATCCGCACCTCCATTTTGTGGTGACCCACACCCCCTGGCGTTATCCGTATGCCTCGATGCCGGTTACCTTTCGCAATACCCTTTCCAACGAGCGCAGTCTGGCGTCCGGCACCCGTTACAAAGCCCTGCCATACTGATTTTACTATCCTATGCCCGAATAGCGAGAAGAGTAGTTCGCTTCTCGCTATTCGCTTCTCGCTATTCGCTGCCCCATCAATGATACAAATTGCGGGTGATGGGATCGGAAAGCCCGGGAACTTCGAAAGAACCCTCCTTTTGCGCCCATTCCAGTCGTTGCCGGATGGCCCCTTTCCAGGTGGTCTGCACGGCGGTGCCGTATTCGTTGGCGAGGGTGTGCTGAAGCTGGTCCGCCCGGAAGTCTGCCAGAAAAAAGGCTAGTCGTCCCTCCACGTGGTAGCGCAGGCCGATTTGCTCCTGCCGGGGATCCTGCGCCTGCAGCAGGGCCAGTCGCTGCGCGGCCATTTCCGGGGTTAGCGCCTGCGCCCGATCTTCGATGTCCGTCATCGTAAATTCCGGTGGTGGGGCCAGAATAACCCCGGAAGGTCCGCCCTTTCCGGTGGCGGTATTGCGGCTGAAGGCGTAATAGAGGGCGCCGAGCAGGATAATTCCGATAATCAACGGGATAATTTTTTTCAAGGGGTTACCTCAGTTGGGGTTGGTGATCAACAATGGATAATCTATTCCTTACCAGGGGGATTTCCAAATCCGGCCAAAGCCAGGTGATAAATTTCTCAAAGGGTTGTGGAATTGCTTTGTGGCTGCTAATTTATTCGAGGAGTAGAATCGCAAACGACTCAATATTCACAATATCAGCATTACAGGGAGTGGGGGAATGACCGCACGGTATGCAGATTTTTTGACCAAATGGTGCCTGTTTATATTCCTGAGTTGCAATGGCCCCGGGGCAGCTGTGGCAGCTACACCGGCCCCGGACGAAACTTCGGATTCATTGAAAACCAAACGCTTCCTACCCGAAAACCTTTTCGCCATTGAAGAATTTCAGCTGGTAGCAGGGCTCAAAAGCGAATTCGCGGAGAATGTCGAAATCCGTATGGTCGTTTTGCCCCGGGGATTCCCTCTCCTGATGTTTCAAACCGGGGTGGTGTTCGGGGCAACCGGAGATTCCGCCCAATACACGGAAGGGGATCAGCAAATTTCCCTGGTAAGCGGGCAAATGTTCGGATTCCTGCTGGGCTTTGGTACCCATTGGCAGAAAGGACCGCTTTCCACCGATTTAACGGTGGATTATATTGATAAATCTTTTTCTGCAAAACGTTGGCTACACAATAGAAACCGCCTGGAACGCGGGGACGCGCTGATCACAGGAAAGGGATTGGCGTTTTCCGGAAATTTGAAAGTAAAATTTAGCCGGCGGTTCCTGTATTCCCTCGGTCTAAGGTATTACCTGAAAAATATTGACATCAAAAATGAAACACAACGTTTTGGGATTAATGCCGCATTGGGGTTTTGTTGGTAAAATTCCCTTCCGGTCTTAATCCCGAAACCCAAGGGCGTATTGTGAATCGCGTTGACCAGCCTTTCCAGCCATTTGATGATCCTCGTGTTGCAAGTGTGTTCGAAGCTTATCCGGAAAATGTCCGGGCAAAGCTGTTGGCCCTGCGCAGGCTGATTTTCGAAACCGCGGCCGCCAATCCGGCGGTAGGACCCATCGAAGAAACCCTGAAGTGGGGGGAACCGGCTTATCTGACCTCGCAAAGCAAAAGCGGCAGCACTATTCGCCTGGATTGGAAGGAGAAGCTGCAGCGCTACGGATTGTTTTTTATCTGCCATACCAATCTGGTGGCTCATTTCCGGGACGTCTTCGGGGAGGGGCTGCCCTGTGTGGACAATCGCGCCATTTTGTTTGAGGGGCAGGCGGATTTCCCGGACCAGGAGATCCGCTACTGCATCGAAAGTGCTTTAACCTATCATCTGAACCGCAAGCCGGGAAAGTAGGGGTAGACTGTCCGGCCAAGGAAAAACTCATAAGGTAACCCGAAAAATACCCCGCCTAGCGGATCAACATCATTTTTTGGGTTAGGTGGGAACGCGCGCCGGCATCGCTGAGCCGGTAGAAATAAATGCCGCTGGGAGCCTCCTGGCCAGTGGCCAATTGTCCGTCCCATACCACCGAATGCCAGCCCGGGGCAACCGTACCATCCAGCAAAACCCCGATGCGTTTTCCCTCAACGTTGAAGATCTCCAGCCGCAGGTGGGAAGCACCGGCGCTGTAGTAGCGAATGGTGGTGGTGGGGTTGAAGGGATTGGGGTAATTCTGCGCCAGTTCCACGGTGGTGGGGATGGTCGCTGCCGGCCGTCCGATGGCGGTGGGATTGGCGGTGTATTTATAGACCGTTTGTCCCACCGCGTAGCCCAGGGTATCTCCGAGGAAACGGACCCGGTTCATCCGGGAGCCGAAATCGGCCGAAGCCCAGGTAACCCCGCCATCCGTGGTAAAGAAAGAGGGTTCGCTGCTGTTGCCGCCGATCCAGCCGTTCATTTCATCCACAAAACCCAACCCTTGCACAAAGTAATACGCATCGCGGAAGAGTTCGCTGCTCCAGGTTTGCCCGCCGTCGGTGGTCTTCAGAAAATAGATCGGGGAAAGGCTGTTGCGCTGCAAAGACGCATAACCTACCCGGCGGGAGGGGAAGGAAATTTTCCAGCACCACTCGCCGGTGCGTGCGGAGGTATGGCGAATTTCCCAGGAATTGCCGCCATCCGCGGTAAACAGGATGACCCCGCTGGATTGGTTGTGGTTGGCGTTGGAAAGGCCCACCGCGAAACCGCTGTCCGGGGAGACAAAATGCACGTCGATCAGGCCGGCGGCATAAGCGCTCATGTCCCTGGAAATCCAGGATTGCCCACCGTCGGTGGTGCGCACGAAAAAGGCCGGCCCCCGCACCCGTCCCACCGCATTGATGATATTGGCATCGTAAACCTCCATTCCGCAAATTCCCACCGGTTGGGGGCCGCTGAAGGTATCGAAAGCCTGCCAGTTTTGCCCGCCGTTGGTGGTGTGATAAAAGGGAATGCTGTCGGTGGCGCCGAATTCCCCGAAGCCGACGTTGCCCGCCCAGCCGTCCTGATCGTTGAGAAAGCCGATCGAACGAAAATGGGCGTCCGGTTTGTTGAACTGCAGCGCCCAGCTATCGCCGCCGTCGGTGGTGCGGTAAATCTCCCCGTTGCCGTTTACGATCCAGCCCCGGTCTGCGTTCACGAAATACAGGTCATTGTGGCGGGACACCACCGGTGCATTGGGCAAGGTAACCCAGGTGCCGCTTTGCGAAAAACCGGCAAAGCTCAATAAAAACAGCAGGAAAAGGGGAAGACGAGCGATCATGAAAAATCTCCGGATGGGTTTTGCGAGTTTGCATAATTGTGAAGATGTTAGCGAAAAGAAAGGAATTGTCAAATTGAGAGGTCACAATTCCGCGCTTGCCACCAACACAGCCAGCGTTTATTTTGGATCAACAATCAACAATCAACAATCAACAATCAACAATCAAGAAAGCCCCACATGAACTGGCGAGATGTGCTGACTTACGCCCGCGAGGGCAGTCCCCAACCGGATCGGGTGGTCCGCAAGAGCGAGGAAGAATGGCAGGCCCAGCTGACCCCGGAGCAGTACCGGATTACCCGCAACAAAGGCACCGAGGCGCCCTTCTCCGGAGAGTTGTGCCACGCCCATGAGAAGGGGCGATACAGCTGCCTGTGCTGCGGAACCCTGCTGTTCGATTCCACCCTGAAATTCGACTCCGGCACCGGCTGGCCCAGCTTTACCGAGCCGGTGCGGGACAACGTGATCAAATACGAGAAGGATACCTCCTACGGGATGGTGCGGGTGGAGGTGATGTGCAATGTTTGCGAGGCTCACCTGGGGCACGTATTCCCGGATGGTCCGCCCCCCAGCGGCCTGCGCTACTGCATCAATTCGGAATCGATCCGTCTGGAAAAAGCGGGTGAATAGCGGGATGACTGATATCCCGGAAACGATCGCCGGTTTTCCCCG
>JAGRBF010000087.1:5784-11227 GCA_020434205.1 Calditrichota bacterium
ATGGGACCGGATTGCCGGCTGCACGAAACGGTAGAAACGGTTTTCTACGAAACCCCCATTCCCACCATCCCCTACAATGCCGTGCTGAGGTTTGCGGTAAGCCGGGACCCGGAGTCCAAGGTGGAGGAGATCATAGGGCGCTTTCGGGAGCGCCAGGTGCCCCTTTTTTGGGTGGCCCTGCCCTCTTCCCACCCGGAGAACCTGGGACAATTACTTCTGGAACGGGGTCTTCAGCTTGCCGAGGAGATTCCGGGAATGGTGGGGGATCTGCGCCAGCTACCGGAAATGCCCGCCCTTCCCGCCGGTTTCACAATCCGGGAAGTGCATGGAGAAAAAGAAGCCGGCCGGGTTTACGAACTGATCTCCTGGCGCTGGCAGGTGCCGGAAACTTACCTGAGCCTGCTTAAGGCTATGAACCGGCAGTTTCGGGTCGGTATGCCGGATGCGCTTGCCCGGGTGTGGATTGCCTGGCAGGGGGAAGTCCCGGTCGCTAAAGCGGTTCTACATCTGGCAGAGGGAGCCGCCGGGCTTTATGGGGTGGCAACCCGGCCGGAGGCTCGGGGGCATGGACTGGCGACTATTCTGACCCTAAAAGCCTTTCGGGCGGCGAGAGAGGCAGGATATTCAATGGGAATCCTGCATTCATCGGACATGGCCAGGTCCATGTACGAAAAAATGGGTTTTCGCCCGGTGGATGTTTTTCGCATTTATACGTCTCAGGATTTTCATATGTAAGCGTAAGGTACGCCCATGAAAAACCCCTCCTGGAATCCCGATCAATATCTGAAATTCGGAGACCATCGCCTGCGTCCGGGACTGGAACTGATTGCCCGCATCCCGGATATCGCGCCCGCAAGGGTGACGGATCTGGGCTGCGGAACCGGGGAGCTTACCCAGATTCTCGCCGGGCGCTGGCCGACCGCCGCGGTTACCGGGCTGGATAGTTCCCCCGACATGCTGGCCCAGTGCCGGACCCTCTCCCGGGAGATCCGCTGGATGGAAACGCCTGTCGAAGCCTGGCAGCCCCCGGAAAGGCCCGACCTGATTTTCGCCAACGCCGCCCTGCACTGGGTGGCGGACCATGCCGTTTTATTTCCCCGTCTTATCGATATCCTGAGTCCCAAAGGCTGCCTGGCGGTGCAGATGCCGCTCAGCTGGCCCCTGCCCTCCCACCGCCTGATGCGGGAGGTGCTGGCCGATGGTGGTCCCGGTGGCGAACCTCTGGGAAGCCAGGCCCTGCGCCGCCAAATGGACCGCAAATGGGTGGAAGATCCGGCATTTTATTATGATATACTTCGCAGCCGTACCAGCCATCTGGATATCTGGACCTGCGAATATCTTCAGGAACTTCAGGGCGAGGATCCGGTGCTGGAATGGGTGAGCGGATCTGGTCTGCGCCCGGTTCTGGAAGGGCTTTCGCCGTCCGAGCGGAAAATCTTTCTGACCCGCTACCGCGCCCGGCTTGAAGAGGCTTATCCCAGGCGTGCCAACGGAATTACCCTTTATCCCTTCCGGCGACTGTTTATGGTTGCCATCCGGTAGGGGGGCTCAATCCCAAACCGCCGGGTGCATCAAAAAAAAGCTTGGAATGGCCGGGAAAATAGACGAGTATCGTTGTGAAACCGCAGCGTAATGTCATACCGAACCGGGTATGATACCCAAATTAACATTTGTCTGGAGAGGAGATCTTCATGTTACGCGGATTGCTATGGATTGCTTTAACGGTATGTTGTATCGGTGGGTTGGCTTTTGCTCAGGAAAGCGAAGCGGATTCCACTTATGAAATTGCCTGGGAGTACGGTCCCACCCTGTCCAAAATGGGAGACCTGGCCGAAATCACCGTTCCGGAAGGTTATCTCTTTGCCGGTGCGGAGGATACCAAACTGCTGATGACCCTGATGGGAAATCCGGTTTCCGAAACCGAGCAGGGGTTCTTCTCCCCGGATTCCATGGAATGGTTCGCCGTTTTCGAATTCGATGAAGTCGGGTACATCAAAGACGATGAAAAAGAGTCTCTGGACCCGGAGGGAATGCTGGAATCCATTCGCGAGGCCCAGATCGAGGGTAACAAACGCCGCCGGGAAATGGGTTATTCCGGTCTGGAAATCCTGGGATGGGCCAATGAGCCGCATTACGATGCGGCAACCAACAACCTGGAATGGGCCATCCGCATGCAGGATGACGAAGGGAACCACATCATCAACCACAACACCCGCATTCTGGGTCGCCGCGGGGTGATGCGGGTTACCCTGGTGGTCAATCCGGAGAGCCTCGACGAGGTGCTCCCGCTCTACAAAAATTACCTGGACGGTTTTGCCTATCAATCCGGGGAAAAGTACGCCGAGTTTCGTGAGGGCGACAAGATTGCCGAATACGGATTGTCTGCCCTGGTGCTGGGTGGCGCCGCCGCGGTGGCCGCCAAATCCGGCCTTCTCAAGCATCTCTGGAAACTGATCGCCGTGGGTATCGCCGCAATCGGCGGTTTCTTCAAAAAGTTTTTCGGCAAAAAAGAAGCGGACGCCTGATGCGGTTTTGCCGATGAGCGAGCTTCAGTCTCTTTATCTGATATTTGCTCTGTTTTACCTTGCCGAATGTCTGGTCTGGGTGCGCAGCCGCGGTGTGCTCTTTTTTTCACCGTGGGGACGCACCTGGCGGTTTAAAGAACCGGACCAGCTTTTCGGCAATCAAAACGGCGGGTTTTGGTTTGGCAATCCCCTGCCGGACCTGGGCTATCTGCAGCAGGGTTTTTTCCTGCCGGTCTGCCTTACCCCAACCACTCTCAGCACGGTTGATGTGCACACCGGGCAACTGCCGGCGGAAACGGTGCGCCGCGTGTCCCTGGATGCGATCGAAACGGTGCAACGAGACGGACTGTCTCTGATTATCAATCAGGATTTCAAGATCCGGGCCGGCAACGAACACTGCGCCCGGCAATTGTTCCGCTTCCTTCAGGATTTCCGGAAAGTGCCGGAGGGGGAACGCCTCGCCGCCCTGGAAGCCTTCTACCAGGGTCGCTTCCATACCGGCACTATCGAAGAACGGTTGGCGGACTTACGTCGCCATGGTTTGCCGCTGCGGATTCTGGCCAATTTGTTGTGGTTTTTTTTGTTTCTGATAACCCCCGCCCTCACCCTACTGATGCCCCTGGAAACCCTGCTTTTTCCCTGGCTAACCGCTTACGCAGTTTTGCACCTGGCCACCCTGGGGACCTTTTGGATCGCCTATCGCCGCTTGCACGAGGGTGCGGCGCGGGAGGGACTGTACGGGGCTCTCTTCAAAATTCTCTTTTTTACCCCCGGGCTTATCCGGGCCGGGGATTTGCTGGCCCTGCCGCTCCTCACGACCTATCACCCTCTGGCGATTGCCCTGGCGGTGGACCCGCAGCAAAGCAGCACCGGCTTTGCCCGTCGCTATTTGCTGCGCCTGAAATTTCCCCTCGGGGAGGACCGTTGGGATGCGGAGAGCCGGGAGGAGGCCCAATGGTTTCGCGCATGGTTGCTGGCCAGGTGCGAGGCATTGCTGACCCAAAAAGGCCTGGCCCCGGCCCGTCTTCTGCTTCCCGACAATCTGGATGAGGGTAGTCTGTCCTATTGCCCGCGCTGCCTCACCGCCTATCAGGTTGTCCGGGGGGAATGTGCCGAATGCCCGGGTATCCAACTCGTTCAACCCCAACATCAGGGAGAGCGCTCATGAACACGGACCAACTGACCCTGGTGATCACCATTGGGGTGGCGCTGTTCTTCGGCTACAAGATCGTTTCCTATTTGTTTGATATTTTCGGCTGGGGACCCCAGGACGAAGATGAGGAACCCTGAGCAGACCGTTGCCATCCCAAAAAACAACTTGTTTTATCGCCTGCTACCCTGCATTGTTTAAGAACCAGCAACAGAAATCGAAAACCTTTATCCGGGGAGGATCGGGACCTTGTCCCAACACCATCAACATCACGGGCATGCATCGGCAACCCCGGGTAATATCCGCACCGCCTTTTTTCTGAATCTGGCCTTTACGGTAATTGAGATCTTCGGCGGCATTTTCACCAACAGCGTGGCGATTCTCTCCGATGCTTTGCACGATCTGGGGGACAGTATTTCCCTGGGTTTGGCCTGGTATCTGGACAGCTTTTCCCGGAAAAAAGGTAGCACCCGCTTTTCCTATGGATACCGCCGCTTCTCCTTGCTTGGGGCCATGGTCAATGCCCTGGTTTTGTTAGCTGGCTCGCTGTTTATTCTTTCCGAGGCAATTCCGAGAATACTTCATCCCGAAAATGCCAGCGCCCCCGGGATGATCGGCTTTGCCGTCCTCGGGATAATGGTGAACGGTGCGGCGGTATTCCGGCTGAAAAATGACCGCTCGATGAATGCCCGGGTGGTAGCCTGGCACCTCCTGGAGGATGTGTTGGGTTGGTTGGCGGTGCTGGTGGTGGGGATAACCCTGCTGTTTGTGCAGGCTCCAATCCTCGATCCCCTCCTTTCAGTGTTGATCACTTTGTATGTCGCATATAACGTGGTCAAAAACCTGAAAAAAACCCTGGAGCTATTTCTTCAGGCGGCCCCCGAGGGACTTAACATCGCGGGACTGGAAAAAAAACTGCTGGAAATCGACAAGGTGCACTCAACCCATCACACCCATTTGTGGTCCCTGGATGGGGAGCATCACGTGTTGAGCACCCATTTGGTGATCGATCGGGCCGCAACCCGGGAAGATCTGATGGCCGTTCGTCGCAGCAGCCGGGAGTTGTTTTCCGGTCACGAGTTCGAGCACGTCACCATCGAAATAGAATTTGAGGACGAAGATTGTCTGATGAGAAAAAATCCATGATCATTTTCACTACCTTCAGGGAGGTTTTATGAGTGTTGTTTGTTGCCGGGTTTATGAGGATCGCATCGAAATTGCCTCGGATTCCATCACCGTACGGGGTTGGACCCAGGAAAAAGGGCGGGACAATCATTCCAAGCTGGTGGCCGTCAATGATATGGTGATCGGCAGCGTGGGACGCGCCGAGGATTCCAGCCTGATGCAGCTTTTTTGCGCCACTCACAAACCCGAAGGCGCCAGCGAAAGCGATATCCTCTCTTTTATGGTGGAGTTTCTGGATTGGAAAAAGAAGAAAACCGATCAGAAACAAACCAGTGGCGTATTTATCCTCCTGTTCGAAGGAAAGGCTTTTTACATCAACGGATTTTTCATCAAGGAAGTGGTGTCTTACGAAGCCATCGGGGCCGGTATGGACTTCGCCCTCAGCGCCTTGTATTTGGGACATAACGTGGAAAAAGCCGTCGAAACCGCCTGCGAATTGTCGGTGATGTGCGAAAAGCCCATTCAATCCCTCAAAATGGACAAGGCCGGCAAGAAAAAAACGGCCAGGAAGAAGTAGCCAGGGACGGAAAGACTGAAGGACAAAAACGATCCAAAGAAGGAAAGACTTGATCCTAAGATCCTA
>JAGRBF010000088.1 GCA_020434205.1 Calditrichota bacterium
GGAAGCATGATGCTGAAGTGATTGGTGGAGCGTTTGATAACGTTGTGGGTGATGGTCAGGGCGGATTCGATCAACCCGGCCACATCGCAGTCGCTGTCGAATTCTCCCCCGTCCTGCCGCGCAAAGTTTTTGAGGCTTTCCACGATTTTCTGAATGCGCACCGATCCGTCCTTGATGCCTTCGATCAGTTTGCCGATTTTTTCCTGGGCCTTGGAAAAGGGCATCCCGGCCATGGGGAAATCCCCGTTGTGCTCCTGATATTCTTCCAGAATCGGTTGAATGCTGCGCCAGACTTCCAGAATAATGGAGGCGTTCAGCTGAATGTAGTTGTTGGGGTTGTTGACCTCGTGGGCCACCCCGGAGACCAGGGTGCCGAGGGTGGCCATCTTGTCCGCCTGGATCAACTGCTGTTGACGCACCTCGGCCAGATCCTGAAATGAGCGGGGTTCGGTGATGTCCCGGATTATCGCCAGAATCTCCTCGCGAGCCAACACCAGGCGGGCCTCCAGGTGATGTTTCTCTTCCGTGCCGTGGTCCAGGGTAAATTCGAAAAGCTGAACCCGGCCCTTCTGCAGCAGGGTATCGATATGTTTTTGAAATAAGGCGGTGAGCCGCGGCGAAAAAATCTCCGAAATACGCTTGCCGATATCCTGTTCTTTGGTGATGTGCGGCGAAAAATGTTCCGGACACTTAAAATTAAGCAGCCGGCCCTGGCGATTGAAGCGCATCATCATGTCCGGAATGGCCTCCAGGAGGGCCACATTCTCCGTTTCCGACTTTCGCCGGGCCTCTTCGGCGAGTTTGCGGGCGGTGATGTCGATGATGAAGCTCATGATGTAGAGCTCGCCACCAATTTTTACCGGACTAAGGCTCACCTCGATGGGAAATTCACTACCGTCCTTGTGTAGCCCGGTCAGGTCCCGCCCCTGCCCCATGGCCCGGGCCTGAGGCGCCCCGGTATACCCCTCCCGGATTTTCTGATGATGGGAGCGCAGGTTGCGCGGAATGAGTTTTTCGATCCGGGAGCCCAGCAACTCATCACGCGAGTAACCAAACAGCCCTTCGGTTTTGTTGTTGATCATCTCGATCCGCCCGGTGCGATCCACAATGATAATGCCCTCGGAGGCGGATTCGAAAAGGACCCGGTATTTCTCTTCGCTCTCCCTGAGGCGCTCCCGGGTATTGTGATGTTCGCTGAGGTCGGATACAAAACTCATGACCATTAACTCTTCCCCGACTTGAAAGGGATACAGGTGAACCGACACCATAACGGTGCTGCCATCTTTTCTTTTCGCCAGAAGTTCGCGATTGGCCTGCATCGCCCGCTGATGGGGATTGTGAATGTACTTTTTGCGCAGGTGGCTGTGATTCTGGGCGAACTCTCCCTGGAGAAGGTCCTCGATGGACAAACCGATGAACGCCTCGCGGGAATAGCCAAAAATCTCTTCCGCCTTCGGATTCACCTGGGTAACGATGCCCCGGGCATCGCTCAGGATGGCGCCCTCGCGGGAAGAATCCAAAAGCATGCGAACCATTCCGAATTCGCTGGCGGTGGGTGTGTGAAAGGTCTTGGTCATGGTCTTTTTTTGGCGGAAAGATAAGACCATGGGCCATTTTATGCCAGAGAATTTGCCGAAATGTGGCTTGCTTGCAGTGCTAAACAAAATGCGGGCCAAATCCGTCTTTCCGTTTTTGGCGGACAGACGGGATCCCCGAAAAGGGGCCAAATTCAATAAAAACAGCTTTTGAGAAAAATTGAACGAAGTAATAGCGGAAGGGGGCCTGGCCGAAAACCCTGCCACATTTTGAGAGTCAGGTGCCGCACCGGCGAGATGCCACAAAATTGCAGATGCATGGGAAATGCCCGCGGATTATATTTGACGATGGCCCTTACCCAGCTACAGCTCCCTGCGTTCCAGGCCAGGACCCGGCAGCACAACGGGGCCCTGCAGATTTTCGATACCTTCCGGCGACGGTATGTCGTTCTGACCCCCGAAGAATGGGTGCGCCAGCACCTGGCTCATTTTCTGGTCAATTTTCGGGGGTTTCCCTCCGGGCGATTGGCCGTGGAGCGGGAAATCCGCCAGCACGGTTTCCGCAGGCGATACGATCTGGTGGCCTTTTCCGCGGATATGCAGCCGCTGCTGCTGGGGGAATGCAAGGCACCCGGCGTGGCCCTTTCCGAGGAAACCCTGCAGCAAATACGCGCTTATCACCAGAGTATCCCGGCCCCTTATTTGCTCATTTCCAACGGCTTACAACACTTCTGCTGCAAGCTCAATCCCACCCGGCAAAGCTGGGATTTCCTCGCCGATATTCCCCATTTTGAGGCTCTGTAGATGCAGTTTCGCACCGCCCCGGTTTATCCCGCAGTCCTTTTTCTGACGTGGGTGGCCATATTGTTGGGCCTTGCCGATCCCCCGCATTTGCAAAGCATTTCCCTGGCTGTTCTGGTGGTGCTGGTGGTGTTTCTGGGAATTCCCCATGGTGCGACCGACCTGCTCATCGCCAACCACCTGGCGGGAGGTGAGGCCACCCTGCGCACCAACCTGGCATTTTTGGGCGCTTATCTGGCTGCGGTCGCTCTGTTTGCGGTGCTTTGGTGGCTGCTGCCCGGGGCAGCCCTGCTTCTCTTTTCGGTGCTCTCCTGCTATCATTTCGGTCAGTCCAACCTGTTTTATCTGCCGTTAAGTGGTGCAGTGCGGCCTTTTTTCTACCTGCTGTGGGGAGCGTATGTCCTGTCGGGGCCCATCCTGTTGAACTGGGGGGCCTCCGAGGAGATCATTCGGATGATTATCGGATATGAACCGAACCTGGGGATTAATACCGGCTCACGGGCCTTGATCGCCTGGTCGGCAGTTGGCGGGTTAAATGGGGTAATCCTGGCCATTCTTCGGCTGCGCGGGTCCATCTCCGCGCGGGTTTTTTACCAGGAGGTTTTTAATTTGATTTTACTGGGAGTGCTTTTTCTCAGCACCCCCCTGCTGCTCGGTTTTGCCATCTATTTCGGTTTGTGGCACTCTGTGTCTGCAATTTGTGAGCAAATTTCCGACCTTAAAACGGGCAACGCGCGCTTTGGGCTGAGAAAATTTTACCTGCAGGCTTTGCCGGTTACCCTAATCTCCTTTCTTGCCATAGTGCTAATTATTTGGTTTTTTGAGACTTTCGGAGATTCTTCCCGGATGGTGGGCTGGTTTTTTATTTTAATTGGAACTGTTACACTTCCCCACATGTATATAATTCATAAATTGCATGCGCGGTCCAAAAAGTAAGCGTTTTGAGCGATTTTCTAAAAAAAGTGCTTGACTAAGACAAAATTGGGTGTTACTTTTAGCCATAAATCAAGACCAAAAGTGCCCTCTCCAAACAGAAATGTGGCGCAAAAAAAAGACATCAACACAAGTTTCCCCCCTCCAACCTCCTCCACTTAATTAATGCGATTCCAGAAGCCGACATCCTGTCGGCTTCTGTTTTTTTAGGGCGTCAAGTGTGCTTAGACTATTTGCGACCTCTTAACCGTCACCCCGGTCCCGGCCAAAAACATACCGGGATGACTGGGCCG
>JAGRBF010000659.1 GCA_020434205.1 Calditrichota bacterium
TCGGGGGTTCCGGTAAAAATGACATCTCCCGGGTGAAGGGTGAAAATCGACGACAGGTAGGCAATCAGATCCGGGATGGGAAACAGCATATCCGAGCTATCCCCCTCCTGGCGGCGTTCGCCGTTAAGAGACATGCTGAAGCGCATCGGTTTGCCGGGATCGAAGATGTGGGCCGGAACAAAATCGCTGATAGGCGCGAAGGTGTCGAAACCTTTGGCCACCGCCCAGGGATGGGCCTTTTCCTTGGCGCGGCTCTGGATATCCCGGGCGGTAATATCCAGGCCAATTCCGTATCCGGCGATATAAGCTGGTGCTTCCTCCCTGGCGATATTTTTGCCGGATTTGCCGATCAGGACCACGATTTCCGTTTCATAATGCACGTCCCGGCTTTGGGGCGGGAGTATTATTTTGCCGCCGTTATGGACAATGGTGGTGAGTGGTTTGGTAAACACCACCGGCTCGCCGGGCACCGGGTTGTTGAGCTCCCGGGCATGGGCGGCGTAATTGCGGCCGATACAGTAGATCCCGTGCAAGGCATGTTGAAGCGAATCCCCAATAAACTGATAGCTGGCTGGCATGAGAGAACCCTCAGATTAGGTCGAAAATTTTTCCGATAAAGAAGGCGTAAAGCAGCAGGAAAACCCAGCCTTCCCATTGGGTCACCTTGCGATCGACGGTGACCACCAGAAACAGCACCGTTGCCCCGATCAGCACCGGCAGTCCCACTTTTACCAGAGTCACAGGAACCGCCAGGGCGCCAAAGAGCCCGGGAATCCCCAAAACCGCATAGGTATTGAAGATATTGGAGCCCAGGACATTGCCGATAACAATTTCCGGGTTGCCCTTTTTAACCGCGCTGTAGGTAACCGCCAGCTCGGGGAGGGAGGTCCCTAACGCCACTGCGCTCACCGCCACCAGTTCCTTTCCCAGGTCCAGGATTTCCGAGATTTCGACCACCGCATCGATGGTGAATTTGGCACCCAGAAAAATAAAAATGGCGCTTACCAGTACCACCACAAAGGGGCGGGTTTCCATCTTGCTGCCGGGTTCTCCGGCGGTCGCCGGAACCCGCCCACTGGAAACCAGATAAGCAAAAAACACCGCCAGGCAAAGCACCGAGAGAACCGCCTCCCCCCGGGAGAATTCCCCGTCCATTGTGGTGATAACCGTAAAAACCGCCGAGGCCACCAGCAGGGGCAGGTCCACCGAAATGAGGTTGCGTTTGATCTCCAGCTTTTTGGCCATTATGGCCCCCGCGGCCAGAATCAAAAAGATGTTGGCGATATTAGAGCCGATCACATTACCGGCCACAATCTCCGAGGCATTCTCGTAGACCGCCAGCAGCGAGGAAATCAGCTCCGGCAGGGAGGTTCCGATGGAAACAATGGTTACCCCGACCACAAAAGGGGAAATCCCGGCCATCAGCCCGATTTTTTCGGCCGCCCCGGTAAAGTGATCCGAAGCCTTGATCAATACCGCCAGGCTGAGAATTAGAATTGCGGACCAGAACAATAGCGATGTTATCAAATTTTTCTCTCTAAACTCACTAAATTTTCCAAGTGCCAACACGCCCTGGCAGAGCGTCAAATAAGGTATGTTTGTTATCCCACCCCGGTCTAAGACATACCGGGACGACGCTTAAGAGGTCGGAAACAGACGAATTATGTTGGACGGACTACCGGGTCGTTTCAGAATCCCGGGCTACGTCTGAACATAACAGTTTTTGGGGAGATGGAAAAGATCAATTATCGGCGCGTTCCCGGGCCATTGCCCGGGTGAGTCGTTGAAAACGAAAGGGATGAAAAAAGGCGGCCACGGTGAGTCCCCCGATCAAACCGATCCAGAAGCCCTGCACGCCCCAGCCCCGCATAATCCCCAGATAATAGCCGAGGGGCAGCCCGACGCCCCAGTAAGAAAGGAGATTGACGTACATGGGGATCCGGGTATCCTTTAGCCCCCGCAGGGCGCTGGAAGCGCTGACCTGAAGCCCATCGGAGACCTGGAAAATTCCTGCCAGCACCAGCAGTTGAGAGGCCAGGGACATCACCACCGGATCGCTGGTGTAAATCCGGACAATCCAGCCCGGGAATAAAATCATGATCAAGGCGGTTACCACCATCACCGCGGTGCAAAGGGCGATGCCGACATGCCCGGCGGTGCGCACCCCGTCCAGATCCCCTTTTCCCGCCATAAATCCCACCCGCGAGGTGGTGGCGATGCTGAAACCCAGGGGAATCATAAAGGTGATCGAGGCGAAGTTGAGGGCCACCTGATGGCTGGCCAGCTCGACAATCCCCAGGGTGGCGATCAGCAACGCGGTTAAGGCAAACATGCTCACTTCCAGGGCCAAACTCATGCCGTTGGGAAGCCCGATCCCCAGCATGGTGCGCATCACTTCCCAGCGGGGCCACTCGAAGGGTCCCCAAAGAGCATACTGCTGATATTTTTTTCGGGTATAGGTAAATGTCCAAAATCCGATCGCCAATACCCACCAGACGATGCAGGTGGCCCACCCTGCCCCCACTGCCCCCATTTTCGGAAACCCCATTGCTCCGAACATGAGCAGGTAATTCAGAACAAAGTTCAGCGGAACGGCGAGGATTGCCGAATACATACCGGGCCGGGATTCCAGCACCCCTTCGTTCATGAAACGAACCGCCAGGTAAATCAGGGTGGCCGGCAATCCCCATCCCAGAGCTTCCAGATACCCTTTGACGATGGGAATCAGCGTGGGGTCCACCTCCAGAATCCCCAGGAGACCGGAGGTGTTGCGCACCAAAAGGACCCCGGGAATACTGCACAAGATCGCCAGCCAGATCCCCTGCTTGAGGATTCCGCCCACCTGTTCGGGTTTCTCGTTGCCCTTCAGTTGCGCCACGATCGGGTTGATGGCCAGCAGGATGCCCAACGCCAGGATATAAATCGGGGTGTACAGGCTGCGTCCGGCGGCGATCGCCCCCAGATCGGCGGGACTGATCCGCCCGGCCATGGTGGTATCCAGAAACCCCAGGGCCATATTGGCAAGCTGAACGGTTACAATGGGTAAACCCAGGCGAATGGTGGCGGAAAATTCGTTGGCAAAAGCAGAACGCTCGGTCATATCCTGGCCTGGTAAGATGACGGCGCTCAACCTACCATATCTGCACCTGCGAAGCAATAGATTTTTGCCGCAGGTATAGGGAAGGTCTAAAGGATATTGAACAGCTGATAGGCCAGGCTTTTCCCGGCATCGGGGCGGGCGGGATCAACAAATCCCTGGGCCTGCACATCCTGACCCCGGGTTACCACAAATTTGACCTGCTCCCCGTTGCGGGATATTTCCAGGACCGGCCATTCGCTGCTGGCTTCTTCATCGAAACCGATGTTACAGGCTTTCAGGTCGGAGAGCAATCGGGCCAGGGCTTCATCCCCTTCGGTATTCACCGGCTGCAGGCGAAAAGTCATGGTTTGCCCGCTGAAGGGAATCAACTGCGGATAAAGGCGGTAGAGTTCGTTGAGATGGAAGCGGCGCTGCGGTTCCCAGTCGTTTTCGGCTGCCAGGCGGGCGCAGTGTTCGTGCAGCCGCCCCAGCAGCAAACGCTCATAGCCGGCATCCACATTGGGATCCCGCAGGATGGCGCTGAGCTGGTCGTATGCGCCTTCCGCATCGCCGGCATCCTCGGTTTGCAGGGCCAGATAATAATCGTAATAGCGTTTCAGATCCGGACGCGGGTCGCTCCGGGACAAATCCGAAAACGTTTTGCGGAAGAAATCCCGGTTGTAATGGCGAAGGATTTCCCACAACTCATCGAAGGTGATGATGTTTTCGGTGTGGAAAATATGATAGTAGACAATTTCCCGTTCCCGGTTAAGGGCCAGATCGTTGGCCAGGGTATAGAGGGTGCTGTATTTGGTGTAGGCCGAAAAAGGCAATTCTTTCCACCAGTTCCAGCTGAGCAGGTAGTTGCGATCCTCAAATTCCAGCGCAGCATGGCTTTGCCGGGTCAACTGCAGGCGCAGCACCTTCAGCATAAAACGGTATTGGTCCTCCCGGAAGGAAGAATTGTAGTGCACTTCCACAAAATTTTCGGCCTTGTCCAGACAGTGGCGGGCTTCTTGCAACTGCCCGGCATAGAGATACATGCGGGCCAGGCAGAGATTATCCCAGCCGTAACCGATGGTAAATCCGTGGGCGTCGCGTTTTTCCCGGAGCTTCATGGCCCCTTCCAGGGGTTTGCCGTTGAAGACAAACAGGCTGGAATAGCCCTGCCAATGCCCGCCCCGGCTTTTGCTGTCCTCGTCCGGAACCTGCGAAAAGTACTTTTCTGCGTTGCGAAAGTCGATATTGGCGTGGTAGCTGTAGCCCAGGTTGACATTTTTGGCTACCCCGTCGTTTTTCATTTTCATGAAGGAACGGGCGGCGGCCTCCGGCTGAAGATTGTAGCCCAGCAGGATGCCCCGGGTATTGGCCAG
>JAGRBF010000660.1 GCA_020434205.1 Calditrichota bacterium
CCGCAGAGGATCTGGACCTGCTGGTTCCCCACCAGGCCAACCTGCGCATTACCGAGGCGGTTGGGCAGCGATTGGGACTGCCGCCGGAAAAGGTTTTCAGCAATATTCAGAAATACGGCAACACCACCGCCGCCACCATTCCCATTTGCCTGAGCGAAGCGGTGGATCAGGGACGCCTTAAGTCGGGAGACCTGGTTTGTCTGGCCGCTTTCGGCGCGGGATTTACCTGGGCCTCGGCGTTGATTCGCTGGTAAGGCGGTAGCGCCGTTAGCCGTTGGCCGTTGGCCGGTGGCATCTGAATTTTTTACCTTGACACTGATATATCAAGAATATATTTTATGAAAAACAATTTTCAGGAGAGCCGTCATGAGCAGCAACTGGTCCGGGATTTTCCCCGCCGTTACCACCAAATTCAATCGCGATTTTTCCATTGACGAAGGGCTTACCACCCGCCATATTGAACATCAAATCGAAGCCGGCGTGCACGGCATTATCGTCTCCGGCTCCCTCGGGGAGGCCAGCACTCTCTCCCAGGCCGATAAGCTCCGGCTGATCCGCCTGAGCCGCCAGGCCGCCAACGACAAGGTCCCGGTGCTCACCGGCCTGGCCGAACGTTCCACCGCCGATGCGGTGGCCTTCGCCAAAGCCGCCCGGGACGCCGGCGCCCAGGGATTTATGCTCCTGCCGCCCATGCAATACAAAAGCGATCCGCGGGAAACAGTACACTACCTGAAAACCGTGGCCGCCGCCACCGACTTGCCGGTGATGATCTACAACAATCCGGTCTCCTACGGCATCGACGTGACCACCGAAATGCTGGCAGAGCTGGCGGAGGACCCGCACTTTGTGGCGATCAAAGAATCGTCGGACAATGTGCGCCGCATAACCGAGGTGATCAACCATTTCGGGGATCGCTTTCAGGTGTTTACCGGGGTGGACAACCTGGGTCTGGAAAGCCTGCTGATGGGCGCTTGCGGCTGGGTGGCCGGCCTGGTTTGCGCCTTCCCCCGCGAGACGGTGGTGATCTACGAGCTGGTACAGCAGGGCCGCCTGGCGGAAGCCCGCGAAATCTATCGCTGGTTTATTCCCCTGCTTAATCTGGACGTTTCCAACAAGCTGGTCCAGAATATCAAGCTGGCCGAAGTAATGGCGGGACTGGGCAGCGAAACGGTGCGGCCGCCGCGACTGCCCCTGGCCGGAGAGGAACGGGCCCGGGTGGAAAACATCATCGCCGAAGCCCTTGAAAAAAGGCCGGCTCTGCCGGTTGTTTAAGGCGAACAACAGACGGCAAACGTACGGGCGGGTTTCAAACCCGCCACAGAAAGCCAAAAACGTACGGGCGGGTTTCAAACCCGCCCCAACATCTCCAAACCCGAGGAACATCATGACCCATTTTAAAAACTACATCGGCGGAACATGGCAAAGCGGCGCAGAGGAGCTGCCCAACATCAACCCTTCCGACACCAGCGATGTGGTAGGGCAGATTGCCATGGGCGATGGTGCCGCACTGGAAGCCGCGGTGGCCGCGGCCAAAGCCGCCGCTCCCGGATGGGCCCATTCCACCCCGCAGCAGCGCTTCGATATCCTGGACGCGGTGGGCAGCGAGATTCTGGCCCGCAAAGCGGAGCTGGGCGCGCTGCTTTCCCGCGAGGAAGGAAAAACGCTTCCGGAAGGGATCGGGGAAGTCGGGCGGGCCGGACAGCTCTTCAAATTTTTTGCCGGAGAAACCCTGCGGATTTCCGGCGACGTTCTGGCTTCGGTGCGCCCCGGGATCAGCGTGGAGGTTACCCGTGAGCCCCTGGGCGTGGTCGGGTTAATTACCCCCTGGAATTTCCCGATGGCCATTCCCGCCTGGAAAATCGCCCCGGCCCTGGCCTATGGAAACGCGGTGGTTTTCAAACCGTCGGAAGTGGCCCCGGGATGCGCCTGGGCTCTCGCGGATATGCTCGATCGCGCCGGTCTTCCCGCCGGAGTTTTCAATATGGTGATCGGCAAGGGCAGCTCGGTTGGGGAAGCGATGGTGCACCACCCGGATATCGCGGGCATCAGCTTCACCGGCTCGATAGCCACCGGTAAACGAATCGCGGCGGGCTGCGTGGCCCGTCAGGCCCGGGTGCAGTTGGAAATGGGCGGCAAAAATCCCATGATCGTTCTGGATGATGCGGACCTGACCACCGCCGTCAACTGTTCGGCAAACGGGGCTTTCTTCTCCACGGGACAGCGCTGCACCGCCTCCAGCCGCCTGATCGTTACCGAAGGCATCCACGACCGCTTTGTCCGCGCTCTGGAAGAAAATATGAAGGCCCTGAAAGTCGACCATGCCCTGAAGGAGGGCACCCAGATCGGCCCGGTGATCGACGAGCGACAGTTGCAAAAAAACCTCTTTTACCTCGGGGTGGCCCGGGAGGAAGGGGCAGTGGTTCGCGGCGGGGAAATTCTCAAGCGGGACAGCGACGGCTATTTCATGGCCCCGGCCCTGTTCACCGAAACCCGCAACGACATGCGCATCAACCGCGAGGAGATTTTCGGGCCCACCGCCAGCGTTATCCGGGTCAAGAATTACGAGGAAGCTCTGGCAGTGGCCAACGACACCGAATTCGGGCTTTCCAGCGGCATCTGCACCACCTCCCTGAAATACGCGCGGCATTTCCAGCGCCATGCCCAGGCGGGAATGGTGATGGTCAATCTCCCCACCGCCGGGGTGGATTATCACGTTCCCTTCGGGGGGCGGAAAGGATCCAGCTACGGCACCCGGGAGCAGGGCAAATACGCGGCGGAGTTTTACACCATCGTCAAAACCGCCTATGTGGCGGGGTAGGTGGCGATCAGCGAGCAGCGATCAGCGATTAGCGATTAGCGATTAGCGATTAGCGAGCAGCGAATAGCGAGCAGCGAATAGCGAGCAGCGAATAGCGAGCAGCGAATAGCGAGCAGCAATCAGCAATGTAACCATGTAACCATGTAACCATTTCCTAAAATGACCCCCTCTCACGCCCCCATATCGCTCGCCGCTCAGGCCTATCAGGTGATCGAGGAAATGATCGTGACCCTGAAGCTGGCGCCCGGCAGCAGTTTTTCCGAAGCCGAACTGATTGAGCAGACCGGCTTCGGCCGCACCCCGGTCCGGGAGGCCTTGCAGCGATTGACCACCCAGCAGTTGATCGTGGTGATGCCGCGGCGGGGCATGCTGGTCAGCGATATCAACATCGGGGCTTTCCTGGACATTCTGGAAACCCGCAAGGCCCTGGAAATGCTGCTGGTGGGGCAGGCCAGCCGCCGCGCCTCCCAGTCCCAGCGCGAGGCCATTGTCGCCACCGCGGATGCCATGGCGGCCGGAGCCGCACGGGACGATATGCACGCTTTTCTGGCCGGAGACCGCGCCCTGGATATCGCCGTTGCCGGGGCCGCCCGCAACCCCTACGCTGCGGATAGCCTGATTCCCCTGCACACCCACTGCCGGCGCTTCTGGTTTTTCCAGCGTCATAACGGCGATATGGTGCTGGCCGCCAACGGGCATCGCCGGCTGGCCGCGGCCATCGCCGGGGGTGATGGGGACGGCGCCCGGGAAGCCGTTTCCACCTTGATCCTCTATTTACAGTCCTTTGCCAAATCCTTATTGGAGTAGCCCATGGCCCACAACACTTTTTTTTGTATCGATGCCCACACCTGCGGTAATCCGGTCCGGGTGGTAGCCGGCGGCGGACCGCGCCTGGAGGGTGCCAGCATGGCGGAGCGACGCCTGCACTTTCTGGCGGAGTTCGACTGGATCCGCACCGGCCTGATGTTCGAGCCGCGCGGCCA
>JAGRBF010000661.1 GCA_020434205.1 Calditrichota bacterium
CGTGATCCGCTCTCCCGGGGAGGGGATCGGCAGCATCGGTTTTGCCCTGGACAGCAGCATCACCTGGCTTCGCGGCAATCCGGTAGTTCATGCCACCCTCGGGGATCAGGGGCAGGCTTATATCTGGGATACTGCTTCCGCGGGCAAGATTGTCCTGGAAATCCGGCATAACAAACCGGACCTGCACGTTAAGTTGTTTGCAGCGGACAGCAGCATCAAAGCAACCCGATGGTTCCTCAACATTAAAGCGGAAGAACGGGAATATTTCACCGGCCTGTTCGAAAGGGTGGTGGACGGGCGGCAGCAGGATTCCTGGGCGGACAGCATCCGGACCGCCATGGACCTGCGCGGCCAGATCGTGGACATGCACCTGCGGCCCACCGTTTCCGCCTACGCCCCGTTTTTCCTTTCCGGAAACAACTACGGCTTTTTCGCGGAAGGAACCTGGCCGGGCCGCTTCGATCTGGGAAAAACCCATCCCCAGGCGGTTCAAATTTCCTTCGAAGGCCCTTCCCTGACTTTTAAACTCTATCGCGCCCCCAGCGCCGTGGAGATCGTAAAACGGCACGCCCGGGACACCGGCCCCTCCATCCTCCCTCCCCAATGGGCGATGGGCCCCTGGCGCTGGCGGGACAACCATCAGCACCTGCAAACCTATTTCGACGGCACCGCGGTGGCCGCCCCTTACAACAGCGATCTGGTGGAAGACGTCCTGATGATGGCGGCCTACGACATTCCCATGACCGCCTACTGGATCGACCGCCCCTGGGGGCCGGGCGAACGCGGTTTTGACGATTATGAGTTCGATCCGGCCCGTTTTCCGCAGGCGCAGGAGATGATCCGCTGGCTGAACGGCAGGGACATCGAATTAATGATGTGGATCGCCCCTTTTGTGATGGGAGAAATGGCCGATGTCGCCGAGCAGCGGGGTTATTTTCTGAAAAGCCACGTCTGGCGCGGCGCCCGCCAGGTGCTGATGGACTTCACCAATCCCGAGGCGGTTTCCTGGTGGGGCGAAAACGGCCCCGGCAAGCTGGCCCGCATGGGCATCAAGGGCTTTAAGATGGATCGCGCCGACGGGGAAAAGCTGATGGATTCCCTCCGCCTCACCACCCGCATCGGCACCAGCTACCGCGAAAATTTCAACGATTATCCCCGCCAATACGTCAAAGCGACTTACGAGGCGGTCCGGCCGGTGTTGGGGGACGATTTTATTCTGTTTCCCCGCGCCCAGTATACCGGCAGCGCCAAATACGGAGGCCTCTGGGCGGGCGACACCAACGGCAAACCCGAGGGCCTGCGCTCGGCCATTATTGCCATGCTGCGCTGTTCGGTGATGGGTTATCCCCTGTGGGGCTCGGATATCGGCGGCTACTGGGGAGATTTCTCCCGGGAAACCTGCATGCGCTGGCTGGGTTTCGGCTGTTTTTCCCCGCTGATGGAGGTGGGGCCCACCCAGGATCGCGGGTTCTGGAACAATCGCGCCGAACCTCATTACGATACCCCGCTGATCGCCACCTGGCGCCTGTATTCCCGGATTCGGATGAAACTGATTCCCTATTTGATGGAACAGGCCCGGGAGGCTCAGGACAGCGGCATGCCCATTGCCAGACCCCTTTTTCTGAATTATCCCGATCAACCGGAAGCCTGGCAGGATTGGCAAACCTACCTGCTGGGGCCGGATATTCTGGTTTCGGCCATCTGGCAGCCCGGGGTCGAAAAACACCGCCTTTACCTCCCGGCAGGTGAGCAATGGACGGATGCCTGGGACCGGGAAAAAACCCTCCAGGGTGGTGGCTATGTTGAGGTTGAGGCCCCGCTGCACAAAATCCCGATTTTTATTCGCCAGGGTTCGTCCCTCGATCTGGGGGATCTCAACGCCCTTTATGAAGAATCCCTCGGCATCGCTGCCAAAAAGCCGGATCTGCGTGAGCTGGAACAGCAGGAAGGCTGGCCGTGAAGAACGGAGGAGTTGGGGACTTATGGACTTGAAGACGCTAAGAATTGAAGACGCTAAGAATGGAAGACGCTAAGAATGGAAGACGCTAAGAATGGAAGACGCTAAGAATGGAAGACCCTAAGAATTGAAGACGCTAAGCTGGACTTTGTCCATTTATG
>JAGRBF010000662.1 GCA_020434205.1 Calditrichota bacterium
TTTCGGGAACCGAACCGGCGTCCGAAAACCGGATTCGAATTTGTTGCGGCTCGACGCCAGGTATCCGGTATTACTGCAAACCCGCCACCCTCGTCCGGTGCCAGGAAATCAGGGGAGAAAATCGTTTCTCTGGTCGGGTTGGCGGGAAGTGGTTGTGCGAGATGATTTCGGCGTTTATTATCAAGGAGTTACGAGGATCGTTGGCTTTGAGACTGTTTTGCGGTAGGTCGGCGTTCCCTCCACGAAGACAAAAGCCCAATAGGTTTACGGCGTGCCGTAAACCTATTGGGCTTTTGTCGTATGGGGATGGGGGTTGTTGGGGGGATTGTGCCCACGGCCTCCTGGCGCCTGCGGCTCACGGCCTTTTGCAGCACTGGTTTTTCTAATGACGGGGATTCTCGAGAGCAGGTCATTCAGCCCGGCAACGTGGGGCAAATATCGTTTGACTCTTCCGGCTGGACCCAATTATAATAAATCAGTTTTTCAGGTGTGGTTTCCAGATGTTATAATTTTGATCGCAGGGTAACTTCGATGCGCCTGAAGGGCATGTTGCCCACTGTGGGATCTGCTATATCCGAATTTCTTGAGGAACACGGGCGTATTGTAAGTGAGGCATTGGCCAGCCTGAAGAAAATGTTAAAAACTAATAAAGGTGCACCCTGTCTAAACCAAATATTACTTTTTGCCGGTATCCCTTCTGTCCTTAACTTTGAAAGAACTCCACAAAGCCGTTACTCCCGGAAATGCCAAAACCAAAATCTGCCGCATGAATTACCAACCACCCTACACCCTGTCGTCTGAGATTCTCAATCTGGCCGCGGAGATCAGCGAAAGAATTGGCCGGCTGAGTGCCCAGGTCGATCAGGCCAGGGCACTGCGGTTACGGCGCATCAATCGCATCCGCACCATTCGCGGCTCACTGGCGATTGAGGGAAATACCCTGAGCGAGGCCCAAATCACCGCCATTTTGGATGGCAAACGGGTGATCGCTCCCCCCCGGGAGGTTCAGGAGGTTAAAAACGCCCTGTCTGCTTACGAACGTTTCGACCAATGGCAACCTCACAGCGAAATGGACTTATTGGAAGCACATCGCATTTTGATGTCCGGGCTGATTGAAGAAGCGGGTGTCTACCGACAGGGTGGGGTCGGGGTGATGGCCGGGCAACAGGTGATCCACATGGCCCCACAAGCGGAACGGGTTCCTAAATTAATGGCTGCTCTGTTCGCCTGGATAAAAGTCGCCGACGCGCACCCGCTTATCGCCAGCTCCGTTTTTCATTACGAATTCGAGTTCATCCACCCTTTTGCCGATGGCAATGGTCGCATGGGACGGCTCTGGCAAAGTCTGATTTTGGCTCGTTGGAATCCGCTCTTTGCGGAGATCCCCGTGGAAAGTTTGATCTTTGAACATCAGGCCGATTATTATCAGGCCCTTCAGGATAGTACCGATAAAAGTGACTCTCGTCCTTTCATCTGCTTCATGCTTCGAATGATCCTGGAAACGGTAACCACTTCCACCCCGGAAGTTGCCCCGGAAGTTGCCCCGGAAGTTCAATGGTTATCGATTTTTTCCGGTGAAATGACCCGCCAGCAGCTCAAGGCGGCAATGGGGCTTAAAGACGATGAACATTTTCGCAAAGCCTACCTGATTCCCGCCGTGGAAGCGGGCCTGGTGGAGATGACCATTCCCGAAAAACCGCGCAGTAAAAATCAAAAATACCGCCTGACCGCAAAAGGCCTCCAAATGGCGGAGTAGAGTCGATCTCAGATGCGCAATCTCCGAACCCCCGCCCTGATTCTCCTGGCCTGGACCATCGCCGGGTTGCTCTACACCCTGCAGTCCTACCTGTACCGGGTGGAAATCGGCCTGGCGGTAGACCTCCCGGAAATTCTGCTGATCGACGCCTCCTTTTTCCTGCTCTGGTCCCTTTTCACCCCCCTGATCCTCTGGATTTGCCGGAAATTCCCCCTGGATGCCAAAAACTGGCCCAAAAACCTGCTGGGGCTGCTCCTGGCCGCGGTGCTGATGGCCATCCTTCATCGCCTGATCTACGACCTGATCTTCCTGCCCATGCGCGCTACACCGGAACGCCCCTTTACCTGGCAGCGCCTTTATCTTTCGGTGATCGGGGCCTTCGATTACGGGCTGCTGGTTTGCCTGGGGGTGATGGGAATTGTCCACGGCCTGCGCTATTTCCGAAGCTTCGGAGAGGCCAGCGCCCGCAATGCCCGCCTGGAGGCGGAATTGCTGGAAGCCCGCCTGGAAGCCCTGCAGAAACAGCTGCAACCGCACTTTTTGTTCAATACCCTTAACGCCATCCGCACTCTGGTGAACAGCGATCCGGGCAAAGCCGGGGAAATGATTGACCTTCTGGCGGACCTGCTGCGTGCTTCCCTGAACAGAAACCATCAGCAGTTGATTCCCCTGCGCAGCGAGATGGCCCTCCTCAAAAAATACCTGGATATCGAACAAATTCGCTTTGGGGACCGTCTCAAGATCAAGATGAATATCAGCGAAAATACGCTGGAAGCGAAGGTTCCGGCAATGATCCTGCAACCCCTGGCGGAAAACGCCATTCGCCACGG
>JAGRBF010000089.1 GCA_020434205.1 Calditrichota bacterium
GTGGCCATGGTGCTGATCTTCAGCGCCACCGGCCTGGGATTTCTGGACTACAAGTTTATCTGGGTTAACCCCACTTACCTGTGGTCCGGGATTGTCGGCGGTTTGATCATGGGATTCGGATTTATCATCGGCGGCTTTTGCCCCGGAACCTCCCTGGTGGCGCTGGCTACCCTCAAAATCGATGGTTTTTTCTTCGCATTCGGGGTGCTGATCGGCATTTTCGGATTCGGGGAAAGCGTTAGCACATTTGAAGGATTCTGGAACGCTGGTTTTCTGGGGCGTTATACCCTGCCCGAATGGCTGGGCATCAGCACCGGCGCCACGGTTCTGATCGTGGTGGCCATGGCCATTTTTATGTTCTGGGGCGGGGAAAAGCTGGAAGGCATTTTCGGTGAGAAACGCGCCAAACAACCCGCTTCTATGAAGTTGCTGGGGGCCGGGGCGCTGGTGGTTCTGGCGATCAGCGTTTTGGCCGTGGGACAACCCACCGCCGACGATCGCTGGGAGTGGATCGAAGCCGACAAACAGCCTCTGATCAGCGATCGCGCCATTCAGATTCACCCGGGCGAATTGGCCGGGTTGATGCACGACGACCAGATCAACCTGGTGATGCTGGACCTCCGCGACGAACGGGATTTTAACCTTTTCCACCTCAAGGAGGCCCATCTTCTGGATCCCCGCACCCTGGAACAACAGATCGACTGGCTTCTGGAAGCACCCGCCAATACCGTTTTTATGCTGATCGGCAATGACGAACAAACGGCCACCGAAGGCTGGAAAACCCTGACCGCCTCCGGCGTCGCCAACGTTTACGTGCTCGAAGGGGGGATGAACAACTGGCTCGCCGTTTTCGGGCATCCCGGTCATGAGTATTGCGCCACCGCCCAGCGGAAAGCGGACGGAACCCTCCGCCATCACTTCAGCATTGCCCTGGGGGATCGCTATTCCTCCGCCGCCCCGGATCCTCACGAACTTCCCGAAGGGTTGAAGTTCGTCAGCAAGGTTCAGCTTCAGCAGAAACGCAATAAAGCGTCCGGCGGCTGCGGATAAACCGAAACAGTGCGCAGGTTCACGGCCTTCGCGGACCTGCGCTTTACCCCATATTTATGGGGGACTTCCCTCACATTCCCGGCCGGTTTTCCTTCCCATACTTGCTCAGGTAGGTGTTGACCTTCGTTTTAACCTTATGCTGAGGCAAATATCATGCGTCGTTTATTTCTAATCCTGATCGTCCTCTGCTTTACCCCGATTTTTGGCCAGGGCGCATCCCGGCAATCCTTCGGCGACTGGCAGATCAGTTATCAAATCCCGGAAGGCTGGCAATTGGCGCAGCAATTCGGGCGGGCTCACATGCTGATGGCGGGGCAGGACAATACTGCTCTGATTTTTGTGGCGCCCTCCAAATATGAAAACGCCGGGGATGTGTCCCGCGAGCTGACCACCTTTTTCAGCAGCCTGGGGGTAAACGGCTACCCCACCGAAAATCCCACGGAAACCACCTTCCAGGGCAAAAAAGCCATTTCCGCGGCTTTTGCCGGGACCAACCAGTTGGGGCAATCCCTGAAGGCCCGTTTTTTGAGTATCTTTACCGGGCAGGGCACCAACTTCAACATAATGGTGCTGGGCACCGCCAATCACTTTCCCCAACTGGGCAATCTGGTCGATAAAATCGGGGCCACCGTATCGGGCAAGGCCCCGGTTATCAATCGCCAGCTGATGGCCAATCTGGCCGGCACCTGGGTCTACTACAGCGGCAGCTCCCAGAGCAGCATCGGGAGCATGGGCGGGTATTCGCAGTCCTACGAGGAATTCCTGACCCTGGACGGGCAGGGCAATTACCGCTGGAACAGCAACGGCCATGTCGCCGCCACCAGTTCCACCTCCAGCGACGGATCCTATTCCTCGGCCTCAGACATCAGCGGCAACCAGGATGCCGGGCGCTACGAGATTGTGGGCAGCACCCTGATAATTTACAGCCCGCGCGGCGGAACCCAGCTCCACGACTTCACCCTCAAGGGCGGGGCAATCGTGACCGGGAACAGGACATATATCAGACAATAGGACCGATAGACGAAAGGACCGATAGACGAAAGGACAATTAGACTAAAGGACTATTGGATCTTTGTTTCCAAACAGTCCAATAGTCCTTTAGTCCTTTAGTCCTTCGGTCCTTCGGTCCTTTGGTCCTTTAGTCCTTTAGTCCTTTAGTCCTTTGGTCCTTTGGTCCTTTGGTCCTTTGGTCCTTCCCGGGAATAACGTATATTGCCTTATCTTCAGCGACAATTCCCATTCATCCCCAGGAGGACCCCAGGGTGGCCAATCATCTCGCCTTCGACATTGAAACGGTACCGGCCGCGGACCTCAGCGAGTATTCCGAGGCGGTTCAGAAAAAAATCAACGAAAAAATCGAGGGACGCCGGGAGCGCCAGCCGGATTTCGACTATCCCTATTACGCCAGCACCCACGGGGATTTCGGTAAAATCGTGTGCATTTCCATGGGATACCTGCACGGGGACCGCATCAAACTCAAGTCCCTTTACGGACACGATGAATTCCGTATTCTCGAGGAATTCAACAAAGTGTGCGCTTCCATCAAGGGCATTTTCATCCATTACAACGGATTGGGATTCGACGTGCCTTTTATCCTGCAGCGCATGGCGCATCACAATATCCGTCCCGCCAACCCCCGTTTCACCAACCTGCGGCGCTTCAGCAGCGACCCGCACTTCGACATCATGATGCAGTATTACAATTGGGATATGAGCAAGGTGCTGCCGTTGGGAATCCTGGCGGAACTACACGGCATGCCCAGCCCCAAAGCGGATCTGAGCGGGGATAAGGTGTACGAAGCGTATCTCAACAATCAGATGGAGAGAATCGCCCGTTACTGTGAATTTGACGTGGGAACCACCGTAAACCTGTGGAACAAGGTCTTCAATTACGAACCGGTGATTGGGGTGGAGAACTACGATTTTACCGCGCCAGCGGAATAATCAGACGCATTTGTAATAGATCATTTCGGTGGTGTTGGCGTTGATGTCCTTGCCCAGGCTGATAATGCCGCGCCCGTACAGGGCCATTTCTTCGCGGTGAATGAAAAACTTCTGGCCGTTGCTGGTGATAACGTAGGTGCCGTTGGTGCTTTTGTCGATCAGCACGAACTTGCCCTGCCGCAGCTCGATGTTGGCGTGCTTTCGGGAAACCAGTTCCAGGTCCACCGACAGATCGTTGGCGGTGTCCCGCCCCAACACCAGATTGGGCTTTTCGGCATTCATTTCAATCTTGATATCGTTGTAGCGCAGGGTCAGGGAAGCGGCCTCGCCCATCTGGTCCTTGTCCAGCATTTGGGTGGGCAACATGGTCAGGTCCGAGGTATCCTCTTCCCAGATAATCTCGATAACCTCCATTTGCTCCTGCTTGCCCTTAACGTTGAGCTTGCCGTAACTGCGGGTTTTGGCGCGCAGCTCACCGGGAAGTTCGTCCCGCACCTGGCGGGTGGTGATGATCTGATCCGCTTTGGACAGCGAAACCATCCGGGCCGCCACGTTAACGGCATCCCCGTAAACATCCCCGTCTTCCAGCAGCACTTCGCCGTGCTGCAGGCCGATTTTGACCTTGATGTTGAAGTAGCTGAGGTTGGAATCGGTAAGAATGGATTTGTGCATTTCGCTGGCGGCCAGGGTGGCGCTCACCGGATTGTCGAAGGTGCACATGATCTCGTCCCCGATGGTCTTGATCATCACCCCCTGATATTTGCCAACCGCCTGCATCATCAGGTCGATGGTCGCCGAGACGATCTCGCGGGCTTTGACATCCCCGAGGGTTTCGAACAGCTTGGTGCTCCCGCAAACATCCCCGAACATAATGGTTTTGGGGGAGGTCTCCTTACCGGCATAAGGCGAGGACTCTTCGTGCTTCAACCAGCCAAGAAGGGACGAGAAGGTATTTTTGATGCCCATTTGGAACGCTTCGTTTGAATTATTGATCAGAAGGACATGTCCGCCTTCACAAACTATCTCGCAAACCGCTGCTGCCCCACGTTCCCACCTGCATACGGAACCCGTAATCCACAAATTCCAAGTTACCCGGAAAACCGTCCGAAAACAACGTTTTTTGCCAAAGCGAGCAGACTACCCTAAGAGTAAGGTACCGGTGGGCAAGGAACGTGACCCATTTTGCGCAAATGCAGACCCAAAAATAAAATCGCCCGCTGACCTTTTTCTTTGGACCCCGCCCATGTTGTACTTGTGCCCCCCTCCAAATGGCACTATATTTTCATTATACAGGTGAGTTGTGTGCAGTGTGTCGCCTCCATCCGGTAGTTGTACCCACGCCAGTACTTACCTTACTCATCCTTATATTTTTCAGTTATCCCTTTTAAAGGAGGACTCTGTATGTCTGACCGTCTCGTAGGCACTGTCAAGTGGTTTAACAATACCAAAGGCTTCGGCTTTATTGTGGCTGAAGATGGTGGCCAGGATATTTTCGTGCACTACTCGGCCATTCAGGGAGAAGGCTATCGCTCCTTGCAGGAAGCCCAGCAGGTAGAGTTTACCATCGTTGAGAGTGCTAAAGGACCGCAGGCTCAGGATGTAAGGCTCCTCTAAGGCTGCCGCAGCCCCAGTCTCTTTAAGCTGCGACCTTTCCATGTGGGGGAGGTCGCTTTTTTTATGCCCGAATGTCAACCGTCAATTTTTCCCAGGCCTTACGCACCGCGCCTTCCGCATCTTCCGGCAAAACCCCTTCCGCAAAAACAAATCCCAGGTAGCGCCCCCCCCAGGGCATCGGCACCACCGCCTGCCCCGCGGGAATGGTAATCACTATCCCGTTGACCCCCTCCAGCTTGCGGGCCTCTTCCACGCCGTCCACCCTTTCCAGAACCCCCTCCCGGGGAATAGGCAACATCATCACCGCCGCGGCATGGCGCTCCCGCTGCACCGCCTGGACCTCCTCTCCCAGAGCCTGCCGCAAAATCAGTTCTTCCAGAGAAACCCCGTCCCGGAAGCGCAGCACCCGCGAACACAATCCGCCGATTGAACGGGCGGCAATTTCCACCGGCCAGGCCCCGTTTTCGTTGATGCGCAATTCGGCGTGCACCGGCCCCTGACGCAGCCCCACCGCCAGAGCCGCCTGACGCACACGGGCGCTCACCTCCAGTTGCACATAGGCGGGAAGCCGGGAAGGGGTCACGTAGATGCCCTCCACAAAGGTCGGACCTTCCAGGGGATCGGGTTTGTCGAAGATGGCCAGGGTCTTGAGTTCTCCGTCCCGCAGCAATCCTTCCACCGCCACCTCCACTCCGGGGATATACCCTTCCACCAGAATCTGGCGGTATTCTTTCCCCAGGGCCCGGCGCCGAACCTCTTTCTCTTCCAACAGGGCGGCAATCCGCGAAAATGCATCGACAAATTCATCCCGGTTATTCGCTCGCAGCACCCCGCGACTGGCGGACAAAAACAGCGGCTTCAGCACGCAGGGATATTCCACCTTTTTGGCCAGGCGGGCAGGATTTTTAGTGGCTTCGAAAACCCGGAAGGACGGGACCGGACACCCACCCGCTTCCAGGCGGCGGCGCATTTCGAATTTGTTGAGGGTGGCGTACACCGCTTCAGGCAGATTATGGCTCACGCTGAGGGTTTCCCCGGCAATGGCGGCAACGTAGGCAGACAGATCGTCCACCCCAACCACCGCGTGAAACGGTTTGCGCAGGTGGGCGTCCAGAACTTTCTCGCGGATTTGAGCCGGGTTATCGAAGGCAAAGCTCATGGTGGTATCAGGCACCAGGGCCGCCAGGGCCTGCCGGTGGTCGGATGCCACCACCACCTCCGCATCCATTTTGCCAGCGGCAGCTATAAAGTCCGCCGTGCGATAGGTGGTGGAAGGGATTACCAATAAAATACGCTTTTTCATTATCTCACCGAAATAAGTCTTGCAAAATTTGCACTGTCACATTAAGTTGAAAAACGCTCAAAACGCTCATTGTTTTCAAGGCTGGGGTTCCGCGGTTTATTTTGAAACCACGAATGCACAAAAAAACACCAAGATTCACCGAATTAAGGTTTTGGCCGGTCAGGAACATAACAACCAAGAACCTCTACATTGTAACGTATTTCGAGAATGAAGAAAAAGGTCATTTTTTGGTTTCGCCGGGATCTGCGGCTGGAAGACAATACCGCTCTCTACCGGGCCCTCAAAAGCGGGCATCCCGTGGTTCCCCTGTTTATCTTCGACACCCACATCCTGGATGCTCTGGAGGATCGCCGGGACCAGCGGGTTCGCTTTATCCACCAGACCCTGGCCGAACTGGACCGGCGCCTCCGCCAACACGGCAGCAGCCTGCAGATTCGCCACGGCAAACCGGTGGAGGTCTGGCGGGAGCTCATCAACGAGCTGGATCCGGCAGCGGTTTTTACCAATCGCGATTACGAACCGTACGCCCGCCAGCGGGACGAAGCGGTGGCAGACCTGCTCCAAAAAAACGATATCTATTTTTACGATTACAAGGACCAGGCCATTTTCGAAAAGGACGAAGTTCTCACCCAACAGGGGACCCCATACACGGTTTATACCCCCTACCGTCGCCGCTGGGAAGAACTTCTGGCAGGAAAAGCGCCGCAGTCCAGTCCTTCCGAAAAGCTGCTGGACAAACTGATCCCGGGCCAGGAAGCGGCTTTCCCCGCGCTGGAGGACCTGGGTTTCCGGGACGATCAGGGAGATTTCCCGGCCGAAGAATTGCCCGAAGAGATCATCCGGGAGTACCATCAGAAGCGCGACTATCCGGCGATTCCGGGCACCACCCGACTGGGTATCCACCTGCGCTTCGGCACGGTGAGCATCCGCCATCTGGTCCGCCGGGCCCTGGAGCTTAACGACACCTGGCTGAGCGAGCTGATCTGGCGGGAGTTTTTTATGATGATCCTCTGGCATTTCCCGCACGTGGTGGACCAACCCTTCAGGGAAAAATATGCCGCCATTCCCTGGCGCAATAACGAGGAGGAGTTCCAAAGATGGTGCGAAGGCCAAACCGGCTACCCGATTGTGGACGCCGGGATGCGGGAACTCAACCAAACCGGATTTATGCACAACCGGGTGCGTATGATTACCGCCAGTTTCCTCACCAAACACTTACTCATTGACTGGCGTTGGGGAGAGGCCTATTTTGCAAAGAAACTTCTGGATTACGATCTGGCTGCCAACAACGGAAATTGGCAGTGGGCAGCCGGGTGCGGCTGCGATGCCGCCCCGTATTTCCGGATTTTCAATCCCTATACCCAAACCGAAAAGTTCGATCCGCAGGGCAAATACCTGGCCCGCTGGGTCCCGGAGAGGGATCATCCGGATTATCCCAAACCCATGGTCGATCACAAATTCGCCCGCGAACGGGCTCTGGATACTTACAAGAAAGCGTTGGATTCCTGATTTTCAGGGACGGCTACCCTCACTTTTTCCGTAGGAGATATTTATGATGCGCCGATTCCACCACATCATTTTCGCCCTGCTGATTAGCACCGGCGTTTGGGCAGACAGCGCCAGTGCCCTGCGCCTGATCCTCAATGCCGAACGCCAGCCGGAACTGGCCGGGCAGGCTCAGGAACGGGCCATGGCGCTGGGTTATCCCATCCATATCTTTCAACC
>JAGRBF010000663.1 GCA_020434205.1 Calditrichota bacterium
TGGATTGGAATCCCCAGACCGAGGATACCGCCGCTCTGCTGAGCAAACTGGAAGCCGGTCTGGAGACCTATCGTCAGGACTATGCCGCCTATTACGAGGCCTGCAAACGCCCGGACAGCCCGGCCATGCGGGATCCCAATCCCACCGTCATCCTGATCCCCGGGGTAGGGATGATCGCCTGGGGCAAAAACAAAAGCGAATCCCGCGTTACTGCCGAGTTCTACACCTGTGCAGTGGAAGTGATGCGCGGTGCGGAAGCCATCGACGAGTACATCGCCCTGCCCCGCCAGGAAGCCTTCGATATCGAATACTGGGCCCTGGAAGAAGCCAAACTGCGCCGCATGCCCCCCGAGCAGGAATTTGCCCGGGAAGTGGTGGTGGTAATCGGCGCCGGCAGCGGTATCGGCAAAGCCGTGGCTCATCG
Source organism: Calditrichota bacterium (assembly GCA_020434205.1). Taxonomy (GTDB): domain Bacteria; phylum Calditrichota; class Calditrichia; order RBG-13-44-9; family J075; genus JAGRBF01. Next base: position 425 of record JAGRBF010000663.1, read on the forward strand.
GGTGGCCAAAGAGGGCGCCCAGGTGGTCTGTGCCGACCTCAACAAAAGCGGCGCCGAAGAAACCGCCAAAGAGCTGACCGGCAAATACGGTCAGGGTATCGGGGTGGCCGGCAGCGGCATTTCCTCCTGCGGACCGGCCATTGCGGTGTCGGTGGACATCACCAATCGCCAGAGCGTCCGCGATATGTTCCGGGAAATCATGCTCGCTTACGGCGGGGTGGACCGGGTAATCGTGACCGCCGGGATTTTCGTTCCCCCGGACAAAGCCGGCAACATCCCCGATGAAAAATGGGGCCTGACCTTTAACATCAACGTTGTCGGGGGCTTTCTGGTGTCCGACGAAGCCCGCAAGATCTGGGAAGCCCAGGGGCTCAAAGGCAGCCTGGTGCTTACCACCAGCGTCAACGGGGTGGTTTCCAAGAAGGGTTCGGTTGCCTACGATACCAGCAAGGCCGCAGCCAATCACCTGGTGCGGGAACTGGCCATCGAGCTCTCGCCCCTGGTGCGGGTAAACGGACTGGCCCCGGCTACCGTGGTGGAAGGTAGCAGCATGTTTCCGCGCGACCGGGTAATCAGCTCCCTCACCAAATACAACATTGCCTTTTCCGAAGGGGAAGACACCGAGGCCCTGCGCAGCAAGTTGTCCGAATTTTACGCACAGCGCACCCTCACCAAATCCCCGATCACCCTGAACGATCAGGCCGAGGGGGCCTATCTGCTGGCCAGCGAACGGCTGGGCAAAACCACCGGCCAGGTTATCGCGGTGGACGGCGGTCTCCACGAGGCCTTTTTGCGCTAAAGAACAGCCTGAACCGACTCTTGAAGACCCTGGTCCCGACGATAAACTTCGGGACCAGGGTCTCAATATTATCCTACCACAACCACAGATGGGCACTGCGATGAACTCTCCTTTGAAGATCCGTTTTGTACGCCTGGCGCTTGGGCTAACCCTGGTAACCCTCAGCTTTCTAAGTCTGACGGCCCAGACCTTCCACGACCTGAACCGCTATATTGAAAATCCGGAGATGTTCGCGGAAAACCAGGAGCCACCGCACGTTCCCCTGCTGCCTTACGGGGATGTGGCCGCCGCTCTGGCCAACAAATGGGACGGCAACCCCAATTTTATTTCCCTGAACAAAGCCTGGAAGTTTAACTGGTCGGTCAACCCTTATGAGGCGCCGGCGGATTTTTACCAGGCGAATTTCGACCCCAGCGGATGGGACGACATCGAGGTGCCCTCCAACTGGCAAATGAAGGGCTACGGCTGGAATATCTACCGCAACCAGCCCCAGGAATTCGAGCCGTATGATCCGCCCCATGTGCCGGACGACATCAATCCGGTGGGTAGCTACCGCACCAGTTTTAGCGTGCCCGCCAACTGGGACGGCAAGCAGATTTTCCTGCACTTCGACGGCATCCAGGGAGCTGCTTTTGTATGGGTAAACGGACAATACGTCGGCTATGACGAGGGCAGCAAAACCGCCTCGGAATACGACGTCACCAAAGTGGTGAAAACCGGGGAAAACAGCATCGCCGTAAAAGTTTTACGCTGGTCGGACGGCAGCTACCTGGAATGCCAGGACATGTGGCGCTTCAGCGGGATCAGCCGCCGGGTGTATCTCTTCGCCACCCCCAAAACGCATATCCGCGACTTTTTCGTGCGCACCGATCTGGACGATAAATACCGGGACGCCACCCTTGGCACCCAGGTGTGGCTGCGCAACTTCGGGTCTCAAAGCAGCGGCAAACAAACCGTGACCCTCAAGCTGCACGACCAAAACGGCACGGTGGTGGCCTCCGCCAAAGCGGCCAAAGCAGTGGCGGCCGGGCAGGAAACCCTCATGGAATTCAGCCAGAAAATAGACAACCCCCGCAAGTGGTCCGCCGAAAAACCCAATCTCTACAAAATGACCCTGGAACTGAGCGACGCATCCGGCAAAACCACCGAAGTGCTGTACCAGCAGGTCGGTTTCCGGGAAATCGAGGTCAAAAACGCAGTGGTGCACCTGAACGGGGTGCCGGTGGAATTTCGCGGGGTCAATCGCCACGAACACCATCCCCTCTACGGCCACACCATGCCGGAAGAGATGGTCCGCAAGGATTTTGAGGTGATGAAGCAGTTCAACGTCAACGCGGTGCGGCTGTGCCACTATCCCAACGATCCCCTTTTCTACGAGCTGGCCGATCAGTACGGCATTTACGTTCAGGATGAGGTTAATACCGAAACCCATTACGCCGAGGGCCACCGCGGTTACGGCATGAACTGGTTTCCCGAGCAGCCGGCCTGGCGGGATGCCTTTTTCGAACGCTTCCAGCGTATGGTTCACCGCGATAAAAATCACCCCAGCGTGGTGATGTGGAGTACCGGAAACGAAACCGGAACCGGCCCGGTGATGTTCGAGCAGGCCGCCTTTGCCCGCAAGTTCGACGGCACCCGCCTGATTATGCACCAGAGCAACCGGGTTAACGGGTTTGTGGAATACGTCGATATCGCCGGCCCCCGCTATCCCAGCCCGGAGCGCCTGCGCAGATTCGCCACCACCGAATTCGCCGATTATCCGGTTGTGATGGGCGAATACATGCACGCCATGGGCAACAGCGTGGGAAATTTTGACGAGTTCTGGGAGATTATCCGCGCCTATCCCAATTTGCAGGGCGGATTTATCTGGGACTGGGTCGATCAGGGTCTGGTCCACAAGCTGGTGCTCACCCCGGACGGCTCGGGCAACGAGATCCACGGCGCGGTGATGAACCATCCCGCCATCGTGGACGGCAAGTTCGGTAAGGCCATTCAGCTTTCCGGGCTGG
>JAGRBF010000664.1 GCA_020434205.1 Calditrichota bacterium
TTCTAATTATCAACACGCCCTAGGCTATTGCGGCTGGGGATTCTCCCTGCAAGATTTTTTTTCCGCCGGGGGATTTTTTATTGACTCCCGCCATTTTTTGCCTATTTTGAAAAAGTCCCTTGATCCGATTGTAACCGGACTGTCGAAATCTCCATCAAAATGTTGTCTGTGGCCCCAAAACGGACAACTTTTCGACGCCGGAAGCGTAAAGTGAATAAAGGACATTCGGAGAAACCCAAACCGGAAGAGGAACCAGCCTGTGCAAAACTGCCAACTCAGCTTCATTTTCAACTGGTTCAAGCAGCTTGAAAAATGGTTTTCAGGCTTCAACGGGAAAAACGGCACCGGTCAGCTGGTGGAAATCCGCAATGACGGGCGGCGCACGGTCCGCAACGTCGATATGGACAACCGTCCCAATTTGCTCCTGATGTTCGTTTACGCCTTCTTTACCACCCTATTTTTCTTCCTGGCCTGGAAAGTCGCCCAACTCGGGTAAGTCGCCGCGCAGTTGCTGCCGTGGCGATTTTCCCACGCTTGTGTATTGCACCCCTCCTTTGCCTCCCCTATATTTATGGCCAAATACCGATAACCCGGCCCGTTTAGCCCTTCACGGCAACGGGAGCAACGTTTTTCCGGCGGGATAATCCGTTCATTTTACGACATGTTTCGCCCAGAACTTCCCCGTCCGGGTGATGTCTGGCGACCCGTGTGCGTCCACCCCAATTACCCGGCAAGGTTTCCTCATCATGCCCCAAAGCGAAGAAATAATGGTGGTTCGTCGTTCGCCCTGGAAGTATGCCCTCTTTATCTTTTTCTTCTGGCTGATTATCCCTCTGGGCATGTACCTCTTTTACCGGCGCAGCCTGACCCTCACCATTTACGAAGATCGCATCATGCTGCAGGAGGGCATCATCGGGGTGGATAACAGCACCATGTTTATCTCGGATATCCGGGCAATCGAGGTGCATCAAACCATTTGGGAACGCTTTTTCGGCTATGGCGACCTGATGATCGCGTCTTCGGGAACGGATGATTACGAATACGTCCTGATGGGATTCCCCGATCCGGTCGGTTTGAAGGAATTGATCCTCGATCTACGCCAGGAAGTGAATGATAACGCCCGTTAAGAAAGGCAGTGTTTTGGAAGATTGGACCATCAGAGGATATCAGAGCGCGGTTGATGACTGGATCAAAACCGTGGGGGTGCGCTATTTTTCCGAGCTGACCAACCTGGCTCAGCTGGTGGAGGAGGTGGGGGAGCTGGCCCGCATTTTGTCCCGCACTTACGGGGATCAGAGTTTTAAAAAAGGGGAAGCGCCGGGAAAACTGGCCGACGAAATGGCCGATGTGCTGTTCGTGCTCACCTGCCTGGCCAACCAGACCGGGGTGGATCTCAACGAAGCCCTTCACAAAAATCTCGATAAAAAAACCAGGCGGGACGCGGACCGTCACCGCAACAATCCCAAACTGCGTTCGGAAGGGGAAAACAATGGTTAGCCCGCTTTCCCGATACGGCGATTTTGTCCAGCAACTGGCCGCGGCCAGCGCCGAAAAAGTTATGCCCTTTTTTATGAATCCGGACCTTCAGGTGGATGTTAAGCAGGATAATTCGCCGGTTACCAAAGCGGACCGGGCTGCGGAACTTTGCCTGCGGGAAATGATCGAAAAACGCTATCCGGAACACGGTATTGTCGGGGAAGAATTCGGCAATCTCCGCTCCGACGCTGAGTTCGTGTGGGTGCTGGATCCCATCGACGGGACCTTCTCCTTTGCCAACGGCTGCCACCTTTTCGGCACCCTGATCGCCCTCCTGCGGGATGGGGAACCGCTGATTGGCGCCATCCACATGCCCGCCCTGGGCAAGCTGATGATCGGAGACGGGCAACAGACCCTGCTGGACGGCCGGCCGGTGCGGGTGCGCCAAACCGCGCAGCTGGAGCAGGCCCTGCTGTTGACCACCGACCAACAGAGCGTGTCCAAATACCGGGAAGTGGCCGGTTTCGATAAGCTGGTGGCCACCGTCAACCGGGTGCGCACCTGGGGGGATTGTTACGGCTACTTCCTGCTGGCCGGCGGATGGGGGGATCTGATGATCGATCCCAAAATGAGCCCCTGGGACCTGATGGCCCTCATCCCGGTTGTTCGTGGCGCCGGGGGAGTTATTACCGACTGGTACGGCGGCAATCCTACCCGTGGAGATTCCATCGTGGCCGGATCGCCGGCATTACACCCGCTGGCCATCGAAATTCTTGGGGCGGGTTGATAAGCATCTTA
>JAGRBF010000665.1 GCA_020434205.1 Calditrichota bacterium
CTCCACTGGATTTCGGTGAGGTTGCCGGTGGCGGCGCCGTACAGATTGTAGACCTGATTGTAGAAATCGCCATTGCGTTCCCCGTAGATATAGGATCCGTTTTCGGCGGAACCGGGCACCACATTCAGGTAGCGGATATCCCCGGTGGCCCCGTCGCTGCTGCGATGCCAGTCGATTTGCAGATACGGGTTCGGCTCCTGCGGGCTGCGGTTGAGCCGCCATTGCCCCTGGGTCCCCACCAGATTGTGCTCCCCTTCGTACCACAGAAAATTGCTGAATCCGTTAGGGCCGCTCTTGGAAAGGCGCATTTCCCAGTGAACCCCGTCGCTGGCGGTCCAGCCGCTCAGATTGGCGGTATAGGTGCCCCCGATGGAATTGACCTGATAGGTCCACAGCCAGGTGCCGTCGTCCTGAAGTTGGGGGTCGTTACCGAAAGCGCCCACAAAAGAAGCCACCGGAACCGCCATATTGACCGTCAGAATCACGTTCCAGATGCCTACCACCAGGGCGGAACGGCCCCAATTCTGTTTTGTCAGGATTTTCCCGGGCGGGACGGGCAGGGCGGTGGTGGTATCGAAAAAGCTGAAATCCATAACAAAGGAAGATTCCGGCGGCAAATCCGGGGCGGGATCCTGATTGGGATCGGCGGAGTTTTGCTGGCACCCGGCCAGCATCAGGATGGCTAAAACGAGAACTGCGAGAAACAACTTAGCGGGTGAGAATTGCATGGCAATTTCTCCGTGTTTGGGTGAAACAGAAGCATTTATTTTCCCCTAAACGCTTGCCCAAACGTTAACCTCTTTACCAACGCAATATTTGTATAAAGGGTCCCAAAAGCTATATTTTTTTTGGGCATCCTGCGGTTTGGCAACGCTAATTTCTTGCGGAGAGAGGGATCTGTCGCTATATTTCGTAACTCAATATATAACGCCGACCATACATTCCTGAAGCATTTTCCTTTCTCGGCAGTGGTTTCCTAAAGTTGCTCTATGGTCCTTGCCCGCTTGCCCAAACCGCTCTGCCACTCGTTCAATTAGTTGTTTTGTTCCGGGATTTTTAAGCGCTGGTTTTTTGCGGTATCGCCAGGCTTCAAAAAAACGCCCAAACCGCCATGTTTATTACAGTTGGGAAAATGCCAGAAAAACCTTCCAAAGTTTTCAGCGGTCCTGCAGGCCCATTTGAGATGAATCCGGAAAAGCTGCTGCCGCTTATCCTGAGCAACATGAGTGAGGCGGTTTTTCTGACGGATTTAACCGGTCGCTTCACCTTTATTTGCCCCAATGTCCACACCATTTTCGGCATGGACCGCCTGGAAGTCCACCGGCAAGGACAAATCCAGAGCCTGCTGGGAAATTATCCGTTCCGCTTCGATCAGCTTAAAAAAGTCGGTGACAGCATCGATTTTGAGACGGAGGTCTCCGATAAGCATGGACGGCCCCACACCATTCTGGTTAGCGCCAAAATGGTGGATATCGGGGAAAAGGGAGTTCTGTTCGTCTGCCGGGATATTTCCCAGCGGCGGGAAATCGAAATTGCCTGGCAGGAAAGCGAAAAACGCTTCCGCAAGGCTTTCCGCGCCGCCCGGATGTTTGCCTTCGAATACAACCTGGAGCAGGACGAGGTGGTCTGGTCGGAAAGCCTGGAGAAAATTTTCCGGCTGGCGGAGCACCACTTCGACAACACCCTGGAGTCGTTTTTCGAGCTCATTCACCCCGAAGACCGCCAGGGCATCCGCGACACATTTAGCCAAACAGTCGCCCAAACCGGGGAATTTGAGATCGAATACCGGGTGCTGTGGCGGGACGGCGCCATCCAATGGCTGAGGAGTCTCGGCGAGGTTAAGGCAAAGCCGGGTGGCCCCCCGGAGGTGATCAACGGGGTCCTGTTTGACGTCACCGAACGCAAGCGCATCGAGCAGGAGGTGGAGCTGCTGCTGACCATCTCCCGCCAGATCCACGATTCCCGGGATTTCAACGATGCCCTCAATACCGCTCTGCGGTGCATTTGCGAACGCACCAAATGGGATTACGGAGAAGTCTGGATCCCCACTTCGGACGGATCCGCCCTGGAATGCGGTCCCAGCTTTTTTGCCAAATATGAGGACCTTCAGCCCTTTCGCGAGGAGAGCCGACATATAAACTTCCGGGAGGGTCAGGGTCTGGTGGGACAGGTCTGGCAAAATCGACAGCCGGAATGGGTTGAGGACATTTCTGCCGGGGAAGAGCGCATTTACAAACGCGCCAACCTGGCTTCCCGGATCAATCTGAAGGCCGCCCTGGCGGTCCCCCTCATCGGGGAACAGGGAAATTTAATCGCCAT
>JAGRBF010000666.1 GCA_020434205.1 Calditrichota bacterium
CCCACAGGCGGTGGTTCACCGTTTTAAAATGGTCCGCGGTAAACCCGGTTAAAGATTGGGGAATGTTATAGCGATGGCGCACCTGCCAGTAGAAAAAGCGGCTGTCCCATTTTTCCCCTAGCGGCCAGGAAACCATCACCCGGTAGGGATTAAATTGATGCCCGGTGAGGTCCTGGTTAACCGACCCGCCGGCGGTGAAGTTGGCTCCGGAAAGTTCCGCAAAGCGTCCTTTTCCCAGGGGCTGGCGCACCGTAACGTCCAGCAGGGCCAGGTTGGTGGCATAGTCTTCCGAATAAAAGATGCGGGAAAGGGTTCGTTTGCCGATCTTTTCCGGCGTCAGTACCCTGGCCCGGTTGCCGCTGCGGGTCAGCGATTCCCCGGCGTAAACAGGCAGCCACTGCTCATCCCAGAAACCCCAGGCGGGATGGTCGAAGGAAAGGCCGCCGTAGCTGAAGGAAAAAAAGCCGGGAGGCATACCGCGATAGGCGCTAAGGGATAAATTGCCGCGATCTCCCAGCCACAAGGGCAGGGTTTCGGAGCGACCCAGCTGAATTTCCTGAAAATTGAGCACCGCGGAAGGCGTTGGGGCGGCGGAATCGGCGGAATCGCCGGGAAGGCGCTGGCGGGGAGGTTCGGGAAGCTGGGCCAGCAGGGCATTTCCCCAACACATCATCAGCAATAAAATACCAGCCCGAAAGGTGGCAAGGCTAAAGGTCATAAGCTTCCCAGGTGCATGCGAATCCGCCAACAATATATGGAACAAGAAGGCCCAAACAAAACCGAAAGGAAGGTCCGGCGCCGGGCATAACCAGTTTTTACTTGCGCCGGGAAAAGGCCGCTTGTATTGTTAGATGATTTCCGGAGCCGAGGTTCCCCTTTATCCCAAAAAAACTGCAGGCAACCGTAGCGTTAACCGAAGGAAGAAGCCCATGTTTAGTCGCCGCTTCGTTCTCTTTTTGATGTTTTTGATGATCTGCCAGGCCGCCGTTCTGGCTCAGGTGGTAGGCAAGGTAGAGGTGGTAAGCGCCGATTCCTCCGACAGCAAGGACAAGGAAAAAGGCGACAAAAAGAAAAAGGACAAGGGCAAACCCTTCGAGGAAGTAGTCGACGAGTATCAGAAGATCGAAGGCCTGTTTACCTTCTGGCAAAGCAAGGAGGAGAACAAGGTTTATCTGGAGATCAAACCGGCCCAGCTCGATGTGCTCTTTTTGTGCAACATCACCCGAGAAGGTGGGGACGGGACCTTTTTCGACGGCGGGGCCATGCTGGATGAGTATCCCTTCTTTTTCCGGCGCCTGGGGGACCAGATCCAGATGGTGGAGAAAAATTTCCGCTTCCGCGCCGATAGCCAAAGCGCCATCGCCCGGGCCATCGAGCGGGACATCCCCAATTCCATCAAGGAAAGCGCCAAAATTGCCAGCGCCCCGCATCCCCAAAGCGGCAGCATTCTGGTCGACGCCGCCGAGCTGTTCCTGGTGGACATCGCCGATGTCGGCAGCATGACCAGCCGGGCCAAAATGTCCTATTCCATGGACAAGGGCACCAGCTTTTTTTCCGAGGTCAAATCCTTCCCCAAAAACAGCGAACTGGAAATCACCCTCAATTTCAAATCCTCAAAATCCCAGCGCATCTCCTCTCTGGCGGACAGCAAAAGTCTGATCCACCGCTACCACTACAGCCTGGCCGCCATGCCGGAGAGTTCCTACCAGCCGCGCCAGGGGGACGATCGGGTGGGGCATTTTCACCACCTGCATCAGGATTACTCCTCCCTGCTGAAAGCCGATCCCTATGTCCGCTACGTCAATCGCTGGCACCTGGAGAAATCCGAACCGCAGCTTAAGCTCTCCAAACCGCGCCAGCCGATCGTGTATTGGCTGGAGAATACCATTCCGGTGCAATTCCGGGAGGCGGTGCGCAAGGGGGTGCTGGTGTGGAACAGCGCTTTCGAACGCATCGGCTTCCAGGACGCCATCGAGGTTCGCCAGATGCCGGACGACGCCGATTGGGATCCGGCGGACATCCGCTACAACACCATCCGCTGGATCGTGCAGCCGGGCGATGCTTACGCGGTGGGTCCTTCCCGCGCCAATCCCCTTACCGGGGAAATCTACGATGCCGATATTCGCATCAGCGCGGATTTCGTGCGTTTTTACGACATTGAGTTTTCCAACTTCACCCGCCCCGGGGCCTGGCAGCACCGGCAATCCCGCCAGCTATTCCCCGGCCTGGTTCCCCCGGATTCCGTTGATCCGGATCTTCTGGCCCATCAGTGCCAGTTCAGCCAGGGTATGATGCACCAGATGAGCTTCGGCTGGCACCTTATCGAAGCCGGATTAACCGCCCAGGCCGGCAAAACCGATCTCCAGAACTACCTGGAGGACGCCATCGTCAGCCTGGTGGTCCATGAGGTGGGCCATACCCTGGGGCTGCGCCACAATTTTAAATCCAGCGCCGTTTTCTCCCAGGCGGAGCTGGATAAGGCGGCCTTTGCGGACCAGAACGGGCTGGCCGGTTCGGTGATGGATTATACGGCGGTCAACGTCGGGGAACCCGGCGGGGCGCAGGGACGCTATTTCCAGACCACCCTCGGTGCTTACGATTACTGGGCCATCGAATACGCCTACAAACCCTACGACCCCTCCGGCAAAGAAAGCGAAAGCGCCATGCTGGCCAGGATCAGCCAACGCGCCTCCGGGGAGAAGCTCCTCTACGCCACGGACGAGGATGCCTTCGGGCTTTCCCTGCGTTCGGTGGATCCCCTGACCAACCTGTGGGATCTGGGTAGCGATCCCCTGGCCTTCTACCAGCGGCGCATCCGCCTCAGCAAAGCGCTGTGGGCAAAAATGCTGGACACCTTCGACGAAGACGGCGAGCGTTATCCCCGGCTGCGACGGGTGTTCAGCCAGGGCATTTCCGAATACGCCCTGGCCGCCCTCACGGTCACCAAATTTGTGGGGGGGCTGTATCACCATCGCGACCATATCGGGGATCCCGGCAATCGCCCTCCCTTCGAGGTGGTTCCGGCGGGCAAACAGCGCGAGGCCCTCAACTTCCTGTGCGAAACCTATTTTCGCCCCAACTCCTTCGAATTCGATCCCCGGCTTCTCAACCGTCTGGCGCCGGAGCGCAACTGGGATTTCGACGGGACCCTCTTTTACATGTATCGCCTGGACTATCCCATCCACGGCATCGTGCAACTGCTGCAGGCCAACGCCCTGTTCAGTCTGCTGGACCCCTTGCTGCTGGCCCGTGTTCAGGATAACGAAGTGCGCTTCGAAAAGGGGGCGGAAAAATTTACCATGCCGGAAATTTTCGAGGCCTTGCGCGGCAATATCTGGCAAGAGCTTTCCGGGACCGGCAACATCAACTCCTACCGGCGGGAAGTGCAGCGGATGCATTTATATATGCTGAACATCATTATCAATGAGGCCAGCATTTTTTTCCCGCATGATGCGGTAACCCTGGCCTTTGCGGACCTCAACCAGCTTAAGGAGCAGATCCGGGCGCGCCTGGAGCGGGGTGAAACGGATACCTACACCCGCGCCCATCTGAGCGAAAGCGCCAGCCGCATCGAAAGTATTTTGAATGCCCGGCTGGAGAAAGCGTTCTAATTACGAAACGGCGAGAAGCGAGAAGCGAGAAGCGAGAAGCGAGAAGCGAGAAGCGAGAAGCGAGAAGCGAGAAGCGAGAAGCGAGAAGCGAGAAGCGAGAAGCGAGAAGCGAGAAGCGAGAAGCGATCAGCGATCAGCA
>JAGRBF010000667.1 GCA_020434205.1 Calditrichota bacterium
ATTGGCAAATATAATTGGAATGTCAACTGTTGGGGAAAAACGGATTAAAAAAAAGGGGCTGCCGAAGCAGCCCCGTAATAGCGATGATCAGACCACGCCCTGATCCATCATGGCATCGGCTACCTTCAGGAAGCCGCCGATATTGGCGCCATTGAGGTAGTTTCCGGGAGTGCCGAAGCGCTCGGAAACGTCCACGCAGGTGCGGTGAATGTCCTTCATGATGCGATGCAGTTTGCCGTCCACTTCTTCGCGGGTCCAGGCCAGACGCTGGCTGTTCTGAGCCATTTCCAGACCGGATACGGCAACCCCGCCGGCGTTGGCCGCTTTGGCCGGGCCGTAGAGAATGCCTTTGTCCAGGAAGAGTTTGGCGCCGTCGTTGGTGGTGGGCATATTGGCCCCTTCGGAAATCACGAAGACCCCGTTCTTCAGCAGATTGGCGGCGTCTTTGGCGTTGATCTCGTTCTGAGTGGCGCTCGGGAAGGCGCAGTGGGCTTTGTGATCCCACAGCGGGTTGTGCGAGGCGGTGTGATCCACCGGGGTGTAAACCGCATTTTTGTATACCTCGGCGTATTCGCTGATGCGGCCGCGGCGATGGTTTTTCAGATCCATGATGAAGTCCAGCTTATCCTTGTCGATGCCTTCTTCATCATAAATATAGCCGGAGGAGTCCGAGCAGGTTACGCATTTGCCACCCAGGTGGTTAACTTTTTCAATGGTGTATTGGGCGACGTTTCCGCTACCGGAAACCAGGCAGGTTTTGCCTTCCAGGCTGTCGTTGCGGGTGGCCAGCATTTCGGCGGCAAAATAAACGGCGCCATAGCCGGTGGCTTCGGGACGAATCAGGGAGCCGCCCCAGTTGAGGCCTTTGCCGGTCAGAACCCCGGTAAACTCATTGCGCAGGCGTTTGTACTGCCCGAACAGGAACCCGATTTCCCGGGCGCCAACCCCGATGTCCCCGGCCGGAACGTCGGTATTGGGGCCGATGTGGCGCTGTAATTCGGTCATAAAACTCTGGCAGAAACGCATTACTTCCGCATCGCTTTTGCCCTTGGGGTCGAAATCCGAACCGCCTTTGCCACCGCCCATGGGCAGGGTGGTGAGGCTGTTTTTGAAAACTTGTTCGAAGGCCAGAAACTTGAGAATCCCCAGGTTTACCGAGGGGTGAAAACGCAGCCCGCCCTTGTAGGGGCCGATGGCGCTGTTCATCTCGATGCGGAAACCGCGGTTGATCTGAACATCACCGCGATCGTCCAGCCAGGGAACCCGGAACATGATCACCCGCTCGGGTTCGACCATACGTTCCAGCATTTTTTGGGAGCGATATTCGGGATGGCGGTCAAGAACAAGGGATAAAGAGTTTGCCACTTCTTCCACCGCCTGGTGAAACTCCGGTTCGGCGGGGTTCTTAGCCTTGACATCAGCAATTAATTGATCAATGTAATCCGACATGATAAAACTCCTGTGTTGAAATGAAATGGAAAGGTCTATTCATGCCGCAGTAGCTGAAAATGGCGGTCCGAAAAAAGCCCACTTCCCAGTCTGCCATATGGAACAGGAACTGTGCAAGTAGCATCGGAACAGAGGGATTCGCCCTGCCCCGGTGACTGAAACCTACAAAACCAAACCGCATACAAACAAGGGTTATTTAAAATCCTTAATCCCTTTAAAAACAAAAGATTGCGAAAGTGGATCATCCGTTGAAAAAACCGCCTTTCAAGAACACTTTAAAAGGCCTAAATTAAAAAGCTGATCGATCGTATTAAGCGTGGGGAAATCACTTGATCAACGGTATTCTTTTGTAGTGGAAGAAGGATTTTCGCCTTCCCGGAGGTGCTTTCCGGGACCCCGCAATTTGGACTAAAATGCTAACGGTTTACCGCTGCAGATTTTGAAAAATTTAGGCGAAGCCGGCATAAATGATAAATTAGTGATCTTATTTGGTTACGCTTCGCTAACCCAACCGACCTGATCCCGGATCAAGAAATTCCGTTGGGTTACGCTTCGCTAACCCA
>JAGRBF010000668.1 GCA_020434205.1 Calditrichota bacterium
ATACCAAATTGCCCGGGAGGGGCAGTTGATATTTCAAAAATGGGCGGCGTTGAGTTTTCCCACCCTGGCGGTAATTGAGGGCGATTGCCTCGGGGCCGGGTTGGAATGGGCGCTGGCCTGTCGTTACCGGGCCGTGGTTGGGCAGAGGGCCATGCGCCTGGCCTTACCGCAGATCCACCTGGGATTGATGCCCGGCTGGGGCGGCTGTACACGCCTGCCGGGGGTGGTGGGATTTCAGAGAAGTCTGGATTTGGTGCTGAGTGGTGAAGCCCTCTCGCCGGCAGAGGCCCTGGAAATCGGACTGGCAGATGTCGATCTGCCGCAGTGGGACACCGAAAAATTTGCCGTCGCTTTTCTCCGGGAGATCCTGGAAAACCGCGGTAAAACCATCAGCCGGCAGCGGCGTCTGCTGGCCACCGGGCGCGGGCGAATGGATCGTTCGGTGCTGGGGCGGGCCCGCATCATCCGGGTTTTGGACAAAAAAATCCGCCGCACCCTGGATCGCCGCTACCCGGCTCCCCGGGAAGCCATGCGCGCCATCCAGTTTGCCGCTTCCCACCCCGTGGCGGATGCTCTGGCATTCGAGGCCCGCAAATTTGCCGTGTTGTGTTCCGCGCCGGTAACCCAGAAGCTGATCTGGCAGGAGCTTATCCGCCAAAAATACCAGGGCGACGGGCCCGAGATGGCGGATTCGCAAACCCCGGCGGCGCCGGTATGCGTGGTGGGTGCGGGGACCTGGGGCGCCCAAATGGCCATTCTGGCCGCCCGAAACGGGCATCCGGTGCGCCTGAAAGACCTTACCTATCCGCCCCTGGCGGAAACCATGGCGGCATTGGAGCAGGTGGCACGGGAGCACCGCGATCAAGGCATTTACGAACGCCTTTCGCCCACGCTTTCTATGACCGGCTTCGCCAGGGCCCGCCTGGTTCTGGAAGCCCTTCCCGAGGATCCGGACCTGAAGGGGGCTATCCTGCGGGAACTGGAAAAGCGGCTTAAACCGGACACCCTTTTGGTTACCACCTCGGCAACCCAAACCCTAGCCTCGCTCGGGGGGTTTTTGGAGAACCCGGGAAATCTGGTTGCCTTGAGGATTTTCCGCCCCGGTTCGCGCCACGGCCTGGCGGAGTTCAGCATCGGCAAGGCGGGAGAACCGACCCTGGTGCCCCGCCTGAAAACCCTGGCCAGAAGTTGGGGACTGATCCCTATTCAGGTTGCCGATGTGGCCGGTGGGCTGCTCAATCGCCTGCTCTGCGTTTATTTCCGGCAGGCCCTGATTCTGGGTGGCGCAGGGGTGCCCATCTGGCAAATCGACCGGGAACTCCGGCAGTTCGGAATGGCGCGCGGTCCTTTTGAGATGATGGATGAATGGGGCTTGCGCAACGTTCTGCTCCTGCTGAATGAACTGGGACCGTGGACGCGCGGGGCAGGAGAAATCCCCTCTCTGCTAATCGATGCTCTGGCGCTCGGTATTTCCGGTAAAACCTCGAATGAGGGATTTTACCGCTATCGGAACGGGCAAAAAGGGAAGCCAAACAAATTGCTCGGGAAGGTGCAGGTGACCTCCAAACCCGTAAAAGACACCGCCCTGATCAGCGAAAAAGTGGTGCTTTCCCTGATCGATCAGGTGGTTCGGGATTTGAGCGATGGCGTGGTTGATAACCTCGATGCGGTCGATGCAGTTACCCTGTTTGGGATGGGATTTCCCGGTTTCCGGGGCGGTTTGGGCCAGTATGCCGAATACCTCGGTGCGGCCAAAATCGCCGGCCGGCTCCTGTATTTCGGGGAAATGGAGGACCCGCGCTACCAGCCTTCCCCGCAACTGCTTAAAATTCAGGAAGAAGGGCGGACTTTCCGGGAGGCTTTCGACGGAGGGGCTTCCGGCTAAGCTGATTTATTTCGAAAAAAAGTCCGGTTTTTTCTAATCTGCCGTCACGTGATCCGATAATATAAGGGAGGACTTTGTGAAATCTGCCGGGAGGCAGACGCGTATTTACTACATGGAGAAACGACATGGAATTAGTCGATCGGATCTCAGGAAGAGATCACCTGGCACGGCGTATCCGATACGCCCTGGCCGCCCTTGCGGCATGTTCTTTTATTCCGCTTCTCGCCCAAATAGATTGGATCCACAACGATTTACGGGTCCCCAATCCTTCCCTTTATCTTGAGGTCTGGAACGGCCAGGGAGAAACTTCCTCCCCCCCAAAAACCGTTCTTTTTATCGAACATTCCCCCTCAGATCTGGTTTTTTCGCAGGACAAGGAACAATTTCGGGCCAGCTTTAGCCTGGAAGTTTCGGTGGTCAACGACGATGGTCAGTTGCTGGATCGCCAGGTCCAAAGCGGGGAAATTACCGCCGAACATTACGAAGAGACCAATCGCCCGGAATGGAATCGCCTGTTTCGCTTTACCTTCAATTTGCCGGAGGGAGAATACAATACCTTTGTTCGCCTGACGGATGAGAACATCAACCGGGATGCCGTGGGTATTTCCCGGATTCTGGTCGACCATACCCCTCAGAACCAGTTGGTGGACGCCAGCGACATAATGCTGGCCCGCCGGGAAACGGTTGATGGCGAAAGCGGCCAGAAACAGACCATTTTGCCCTTTCCCGCTGCGGTTTACGGGGTGGATCTGCCGCGAATGTTCTTTTTCTTCGAGATTTACAACCGCGATTGCGGCGAGGAAGATACCCTCAATTATCACCTCTCCTACATCACCCCGGACGATCAGCAAGTGTTGATCAAATCCGTGGAAACGGTTTGCAAGACCGAAAAGATGCCGGTGCTGTATTCTCTCGATACCGGAGAGCTCGCCCCCGGGGTTTATCGCCTGTTGTTGGAGCTGGATGTTCCCCATGGCGGATTTCAGCTGGTGCGGGAACGGAATTTCCTGGTTTATCAACTGCCCACCGATCTGCGCTTCCGCTCATTCGGTAGCGTACTGTCTGAATTGCGGCTAATGGCCGGAGCGGAGGAGTTTGCCCAATTGGAAGAAACCCCGGAAATCGAGCGCCAGGCCGCACTGGATAACTTTTGGCGCCGGCACGATCCGACCCCGGAAACAGCCGTCAACGAATTAATGATCGAATTCTACAACCGTCTCAGCACGGCGCGTTACCTCTACGACGAAGGCCTCCATGAGGATGATCTGAGCGACCGGGCTAAGGTTTTTGTGATGTTCGGGCAACCGGCTGAGGTTTCTTCGGGAAGCCTGGACCGTTTTCAGGGTCAGTTTGAAACCTGGGATTACCCCGAAAAACAATTGCGGGTGGTTTTCCAGGACGAATTCGGATTTGGCAAATTTCAACTGATCGCCCCGGTTTCGGTTATCCAGGAATTCTAGATTTGTGAATAGGGGCGCGGAAAGCCTTTTCACGCCCCTTTCTTCCCTCTTTTAAATTTCGTCCTGCCAAATATTTGACTCTCCTAACAGCATAACCCGTCCATAATGATAATTTTGCAGGTCGTTGGTTTTTGCAGTACCTCAGTATTGGAAAACCACGCCAGATCTCCGCCCATTTCCCGCATGGGAAAACACGAAAGGAAACAGGTCAATGCCAGGCACGAAGCCACTTCTCGCAATTCTTGTTATTGGAATTCTATTCAGCAGCTGCTCCTCCGGAACCTCTCAGACCACCGTCCTTTCCCGGGTAAGCGGCGCAGCTCCCGGCAGTGGGGAAGTGGTGTGGCGGTATTCCACCGGGGGGTGGGTTCGCTCCACCCCGGTGGCCTATAAGGAGCAACTCCTTTTCGGCAGCCTGGCAGGCTATTTCAATGCCGTGAACATCGGCACCGGGGAGGTGATCTGGGAATACAAGACGCGGGGACGTTTTTCCGGGTCTCCGGCCATCTCCGGAAAAACCGCCTTTATTGGCAGCACCGATCGCAACCTTTATGCTTTTGATCTGGAAATGGGCGAAAAAAAGTGGTCCTTCCTCACCGGCGGGCGTATTTTTGCCACACCCGCTGTGGAAGGCGGAAAACTTTTTGTGGGGAGCCTGGACGGCTTTCTTTACTGTTTGAGCACCAAAAACGGGCGGGAAAAATGGCGTTTTGCCACCAATAACGGCATCAGTGCCACCCCGGCTATCGAAGGCGGCACCGTTTATTGCGGCAGTTGGGATGGTTATCTCTACGCGCTGGGCAAAGGCGATGGAAAGCTGAAATGGCGTTTCAAAACCGGTAATCTGGTGCTGTCTTCGCCGGCCGTCAAAAATAACACCGTTTGTTTTGGCAGCGCCGACGGTACCTTTTACGCCCTGAACGCCGGCGACGGGAAGCTCAAATGGCAATTTGAAACCCGCGACCAGATCGTTTCCTCCCCGGCCATTGCCAACAATACCGTTTTCTTCTCCGGAAAAGACGGGATTCTTTACGCTCTGGACCTCAAAACCGGCCGGGAAAAATGGCGGCATGAGCTGGAAGAGCCCATCGATTCTTCCCCGGTTGTGGAAAAGGGGGTGGTTTATTTTGGCGGGGTAGACGGCACCCTCTATGCCCTGGATGCCGGTAGCGGCAGCGCCATCTGGCAATACCGCACCGAGGGACGGATTTTCTCCGCACCCCTGGTAAATGAAGGGGTGGTGTATTTCGGGAGTAAGGACGGATACGTTTACGCGGTTCGTTAGAGAGCCTTTCCCACCCAAACCCCGTCCCGGAAGGCGGGGTTTAAGACCCACCACTTATTATCAAGGCGTTCTTCAGGCGGTTTCTAAAAAAATATTTTCTGGAAACCGGACCATTTAAGCCTTATTTTGCTTTTCTTGATGATAATTTTCAGTCAAATTCAATGTTTCCCGGCGCAGATTTACCGACTTTGCTTATGCAGAAACCGCGCGTGGCGATAATAACGGGATTACGAACTAATAACATTTAAGGGGACTACATGGCAACACCTGTCGCAACCCAGTATATTCCTTACAAGGTAAAAGATATCTCCCTGGCCGAATGGGGACGGAAAGAAATTAAGCTGGCGGAAGCCGAGATGCCCGGGCTGATGGCCCTTCGGGAGAAATACGGCGCCAGCAAACCGCTTCAGGGCGCCCGGATCGCCGGCTGTCTGCACATGACCATCCAGACCGCGGTGTTGATCGAAACCCTGGTGGAGCTGGGAGCAGAGGTTACCTGGTCTT
>JAGRBF010000669.1:0-933 GCA_020434205.1 Calditrichota bacterium
GATTTGTTTGAAAACGGGGCGGTTCTGGAAAGCGGGGCCACCACCAATGGATTTGCCAGCCTCTCGGATACCCGCCACGGCATCTTGCTGGCAGCGCGCTATTTCTGGGAAAAAAATCCCCGCGGGATCTCCCTCAGCGAGGATGGAACTTTGATTTATGAAGCGGCGGCCGAGCCGGATTTCCTCTATGCCGGGATGGGCAGCGGAGACGAACTGTTGCTGCATTTTCACCCCAATTCGTCAGTGTCCGAACTGCAGAGCCTGGCCGAAGGCGAGGGGCGCCAACCGCTGCAGGGTTTGATGCGCTCCGGCGACTATGCCGCGGCCCGGCCCTTTTATGCCTTAAGTGAGGGTTTTCCCGCCCGCTGGCCCGGCTTCGCCGCTTATCTCACCCAAACCACCGCCAATCATTTTGCGGCCCGGGAAAACCTGGGCCTATACGGATCCACCAATTTCGGGGATATGATTGCCATCGACGGGGGCGCCAATGCCATGGACATTAATGCCAGCGGGTGGGGCAATAATTATTACGACGGACTCCTGCTCACCCCCGCCCGCCTGCTGACCATGGGAGCGGAGCGGCGCTATCTGGACATCCTGATTCCCGGAGCGCGGCACTGGATGGAAAGCGATGCCTGGCAAAGCGATGATCCCGATGATTGGATGAACGGCTACTGTCCGGCGTATTCCCTTCACCACCGGGATGTCGGCCATTTTCAGCATCATTATGGGGAAGGCGTCTGGGCTTATTACTACCTGAGCGGCGATGAGCGGGCCCGGGAGGTGGGGTTGAACGCAGCAAACAGCATTATCCGGCAGCAGGCCTGGGGAAACGAAAACACCGGCTGCCGGCAGGCTTATCAACGTGCTTCCGCCTGTCTGGAAGCCTATAAGGCCACCACCGATCCCGCTTACCTGGCCCATGCCCGCCTG
>JAGRBF010000669.1:1037-2413 GCA_020434205.1 Calditrichota bacterium
CTCTTTTCGGATGTGCTGTGGAAATTTATCCGGGAGCTGCCCGATAACGATCCCGATCGTCAGGGGTATATCGACCAGTTGGCGTTGCTGGCGGATTGCATCGATACCTACGCCCGCAAACAACCCGGGGTGGAGGAATACTGGAATTTCTGGCAAAATCCGCCCTCCGATACCAATCCCCCTCAACCGGTTACCAGTGGCAATGGGGACGAAACCGTTTATTGGAACGGCAAGGCCCTGATCGCCGGCACCTATGCTTATGCTTATGATTTAACCGGCAACACCCGCTACCTGGATCTGGCCCGTAACCTGCTCGATCATCTCTGGAGCTCACCCGATGCCTTCGGACAGGAATTTTTCGGGAAGGCCTCCAGTCAGGCCCTGAAAAACGTCCTGCACGCCATGGCGATTGTCGACGATGCCCTTACCGGGATTAAGCGGGATTCCGGAACAGAGCCGGTAGCCGGCTTTCAATTGCGTCCCAACTACCCCAATCCGTTCAATCCGGAAACGCGCATCACCTTCCAGCTCCGGACGGCCGGTCCCGTGGAATTAGCCGTTTTTAACCTGGCGGGAGAGAAGGTGGCCACCCTTATTCGGGAAACCCTCCCTGCAGGTCAGCATCAGGTTTCCTGGATGCCAGGGGATATGGCTTCCGGAGTTTACTTCTACCGGTTATCCCTGGGGGCCAAATCAGAAACCCGAAAAATGGTCTTGTTGCGCTAAGGCCGGTGTGCAACAAGAAAATTAGGGGAGCTTTCTAACTCTCAACCCCCCTTAAGGAGGTTTATGATGGAAACATCACGCCAATGGCAGCTAGCCGAAAAAGGGGCCCGTCAATATGAGGCGGTGCTGGTGCCGTATATTCTGGGGCCGGCCGCCGGAGCTCTGGTCCGGTTTGCGGCGCCGGCGGGGTGCACCCGGATCCTGGATGCCGGCTGTGGAACCGGCGCTGCGGCGCGTTTTGCCGCTGAAGAATGCGGCGGGCGAGGTGCGGTCCTGGGGGTGGACGTCAACCCGGGGATGATCGCGGTGGCCCGGCAGGAAGATCCGCACAACCGGGTTGAATGGCATCAGGCCAATCTGGGGCAATTGCCTTTTGAATCGCAGGCTTTTGACCTGATCCTCTGTGCTCAGGTGCTGCAGTTTCTGCCGGAAAAGGTTGGGGCGCTCAATGAAATGCGCCGGGTGTTGGGTCCTTCCGGGCGATTTTGTGTGAGCCTGTGGGCGCCTTTGGCCCAAAGCCCCTATTTCCGGGCATTGGTGGAGGCGATGGCCCGGCATATTGGTCCGGAAACCGCTTCGGGGCTAGCTTCGGCTTTTGCCCTTTCCGAGCAGGGGGAAATTGAAAAGTTGTTGGAAGAAGGGGGTTTTGC
>JAGRBF010000670.1 GCA_020434205.1 Calditrichota bacterium
ATCCTTTGATCCTCATGAAGTTTCCATCTAAGGATCTTAGGATCAAGTCTTTCCGTCTAAGGATCTTCTTTCCGTCTCAGGATCTTCTTTCCGTCGATCCTCACTTCAACAATTTTCCGATATCGGCCTTCATTTCCCCGATGCGATCGTGGGTGTAGCCGGCGTAAACCTTTTGCACCACGCCCTTCTGGTCGATCAGCACCGCGGTGGGCATGCCGGAGACTTCATAAGCGGCCGCCACCGATTTTTTGCCGTCGAAAAGGGCGGTCATATCCAGGGACAAATCCTTCATCATCCGCTGGGCATTTTTTTCCTTATCATCAATGGAAATGCCGACGATGCGCAGGCCGCGGAACTGGTCCTGCATCTCGGACAGGGCCGGCAGCGATTTTTTGCACGGACCGCACCAGCTCGCCCAGAAGTCCAGCAACACCACCTTCCCCTGGAAATCCTTCAGGGCCATGGTGGCTTTTCCCCCTACCGTGGGCAGGGAGAAAGCCGGGGCTTTTTTACCCAGCAGGTCGTCGGCATTTCCGGCCCACAGACCCGCCAGGAGGATGATCGTTAATAGGGTAACAACACGCATAAAGGTCATTCTTCCGCTCCTCAAAGCTGTTTTTCGCCGGCAATTAGTCGGTGGAATTGGAATACTGATTGCCCATATCCGCCCATTCGATCATCATCAGCAGACCGCGGTTGGCGGGATTCCACACATCGATATGGCCGTTGTTTTTCACCCATAACTGGGAGTGATCGTAGCTGCCAATCCGATAATCGCCGGATTCTCCGTCCAACTGGCGGTGGAACATGGCCCACAGCAGCGGGCTTCGGCGCGCCCCGCGTTCCGTCACGTAGTCGATCTGGTCGCCGTCCACGGTGCGATAGTTATTGTCCGTGGTGAGGAAATCGTAAACCGAGGTTTCTTCATCCTCATTCTGAAGGTCGCTGCTGTTGTTGGCCAGGCGCAGACCGCCGGAGGGATTGCTGAGGCCGTGGCAACTCACACATTTGTTGTCGAATACGGCCTGAACGGTGTTGGTGCGGCCGGGATTGCTTTTGTCGAAAAAGTCCACCGTATCGGTGCGGGCAGCCACGTGCTGGCTCACGTCCACGGCGTTGTTGAAGCCGGAATTATACTGGCGGTTCTCCGACTTGTTCATCACCGAAAAGTCGGTTTGGATTTCCAGATCGCCGATAATTTTGTCGCGGGCATGGGAGTCGTGGCAGCCGGTGCACAGGCGTTTTTCGCCAGGCATCACGTGGACCCAGGTAATCTGGTTTACCAGCATCATGCCGTTCTCATCGAGAGTCTGCATGTGCAGGGAACGTTCCGCAGGCACTTCCACTGAGAAGGAGCCGTCATCCCGAATGGGGGCGTAACCGACGATGCGCTGCTTTTCCAGGTTGGTGTTGCCCATGGGACCACCCCGACGGTTACCCGAGATCGGCATGCCGACCGCTTCCAGAATGCGCAGGTGTTTGGCCTGGCCCAGGGTTCCGTCGACATTGACGTGATTGGGATCGGGGCGCATTTGCCCGTCGTTGGTAGCGCGGTCATAAACATTGCCGTCAAAGAACATACCGGTGGTGGCGCCGTTGGCCCGGCCTGCTACCACATTGGGATCGGTGGGGATCACCTTGGGCAGACCGCCCGGCAGTTCCTCGCGAGGAGCAACCGGAACGGCATCGACCTCGTTGTAGGCCGGGTCGTTGTGAATCAAACGGAGATTGTCGCCGTTTTTGTCCATCACATAAAGTCCGTAGTCTACCCGTTCCTCGGTGTCCGGATCGTTAACCGGATGGGGGGACATCGAGAACATGATTTTCTCGCGATTGTTGGCATCCGCGGTATTGTCGAAGATGGGATGGGGACTTTTGAACACCGCCCGGGATTCCTGATTGGTGTTGTTGAAGGGCGAGGTGGTCGGCGAAATAAAGGTGATGTTGTCGTCTGAGCTGGAGATATCGATAATCCCGATCGCCCCGCCCTCGAAGGGGGAATTACGCTCCATCACCGAACAGACCAGACCGCCGTCGGCCAGCTCGCGCGGCTCCAGGAAAACCCGGCTGCCGCTCTGGCGCGGGGAGTGGTTTCCGTAGAGAATAAAGGTGCGCGTTCCGTCCGGATTCATCACGAAGATGGAAAATTTGTTGGGGTTGCCGAGGTGTTCCCAGCGACTGTAGAAAATCTTGCCGCTGCTGTGCACCATGGGATTGGCGTCGTGGCTCTGGTTGAAGTCCACCTGGTGAATATTGGTCAGGCGCCCGTCCGGAAGGCGGTCGGCCACGTGCACCAGCGGGGAGGGACGGCGTTCGTATTCGTCCACAATCCCGGGGCGGGTGGAGAGGAACATCACCTGACCGTTGGGCAGGTAGAGGGGATCCATATCGTCGCCTTCGGTCTGGTCGGTGAGCTGTTCCAGATCGGTCCCGTCGATATTCATCTCATAAATATGCCAGCGGGCGTTGCGGTTTTTCTTCATGGCGAAGATGATTTTTTTGCCGTCCAGGCTCACTTCCGGATCGCAGGCGTGGCCGTAATTGCGCTCCTGATCCTGACCTTCGCGGGTGTATTGTTCGGTCAGATTGGTCAGTTCCCCGGTGGCGGAAACCGGGCTCAGCAGCATCAGGTCGGTCCCGGGGTGATATTCGTTGGGATTGCCCTTCATGGCATTGTTGCCATTGCTTTCCACACTGTTTTCGCGCACAAAAACGATGGCGCCCTGTCCGGCTTTCTTCAGAATTTCGTCCGGGGGAGCAGTCCCGCAGGACTGCAGGGCAATTCCGGTTAACACGGCTAACAGCATGGTGATCCGGATCGCAAAACGATCCAATTTTCGCACCGCACGGCTGTTCATTTCCTTACTCAATTGCTTCATGATATTCCTCACTAAGCATAAATCCTTTTGGTTGGGTACTTCCGGAGAAGCCCCTTTCCAGTCATGCGATCGCGCATTCAGTTTTTTCCCAACCCGTTTTTTTTGGACCGATCCTTTGATCCTTTGATCCTTT
>JAGRBF010000090.1 GCA_020434205.1 Calditrichota bacterium
TTCCTTATTTACTGATGTTGGGAGCTGAAAGCGGCTTTAAATAAACTAACCGCGAAATCGGGCCATCACGAAAACAGAAACCGGACAGATCTGACCCTGAATCGGAAAACCTGTCCATCCTCCGGTTCTCCGCGGACCAGTTGGATAGGTGGTTTACTTCCGCTCCACAAAGCAGGTGGGGAACAGAAATTCTGTGTCTGGCAAAAACCAAACACAGAAATTTTTCGCGATTTCGAGGTTAAAAAACGACAGACTGCGTAACATCTTTTTTTCAGGAAACCGGGGCCTTAAGGACCCCATTATTTCAGCAGGATCATTTTTTTGGCCGCCTGATGGCCCGGGGTCGAAATCCGGTAGAAATATACCCCGGAAGGCATCGACTTCCCATTGTCGTCTTTCCCGTTCCAGCGAAGGGTGTGCCGGCCGGCATTCCGCAAACCGTCCAGAAGGGTAGCCACTCTCCTGCCGGAGATGTCATAAACAGAGATTTCCACCCGCTGCGCCGCCGGCAGATCAAAGGCAATTGTGGTGGCCGGGTTAAAGGGATTGGGGTAATTCTGGGCCAGGTGGAAATCGGGTGGCGCCGGAAGGCCGGCATCGGCGGTCCCCAGAACGAATTGTCCGGCATTGGCGAAAACACTGCCGGCGAAGGTATTGTCCACCGCCTGAACCGACCAGTACAAAACGCTGTCCTGAACGTTTTTCAAACGCCAGTGATTGCTGTGATAGACGTTCCCGCTGCCCGGTTCGTAACGGAAGCCGCTGGCGAGGTCGGACATGGGCGAGAGTATTTCCGAACCATCCGGGGTGGTACCAATTCTCAGGTTATAAGTGAGGGCATCTTGCCCGGTTTCGTTGTCGGTGGCCAGATCCCATTGCAGCACCACATCGCTGCCGTCCTGAAAAGCGATTAAATTGGTGGGGGCACCCGGGGGAGTATTGGCCACGGAAAGCTGGTTTTCATAAATATAGGTGAAAACGCCCAGGTTCTGATAGTCCACCCCGGAAATGATAAAATCGAGATCATTGTCCTTGTCGAAATCCCCCCACTGGCAAACGCTGCCGTCCGCGCCGGGTATGGGAATTTCCGTATCGATAAAATCGCCCAGGTAATTCTCGTAAAGAACCCCGGTAAGGGTGGAGTCTACCTCGTTGTATCCGGTGACGATAAGGTCCAGATCGCCATCGTTTTCATAGTCGCCCCATTCCACGCTGCCGCCTCGGGTGTAAGCGATGCCGGCCAGAATATCGACAAACTCCCCATCATTGTTTTGATAGATTTTGGAAATCGGGTCGGTTGCTCCCTGACCGCTTAGCAAAATATCCAGATCCCCGTCGTTGTCGTAGTCGCCAAAGGCGGCATCCGAGTAAGAAACCGGGACCAGGCCGGCGTCTACCAGTTCAAAGTTACCGTCATTATTGTTGTAAAGATGGGTCAGCGGGGCAAAAGAGGCATCGTTTCCGCAGATCAATAAATCCGGATCGCCATCGGTATCGTAATCCCCCCAGATCGCCGCGCCCATGGAAAATCCTGGAAAGGCAGCGGGCGCTTCCGCAAAAAGGCCGTGGAAGTTTCTGTAGAGCCGGGCCTGAGGCACCTGATTCTGATCCCGCCCGGACACAAAGAGATCAAGATCGCCGTCGTTGTCGTAATCTCCCCAGGCCAGAGAACCGTCCATTACCCCGATAATGGTGGTGGGGATACTAACGAAGGTCCCCGCATCGTTTCGATACAGCACTGTCTGCACCACCGAACTCACCCGCCCGGCGATGATGAGATCCAGATCCCCGTCGTTATCGTAGTCGCCCCAGGCGGCATCGCTGAGGGTAAGCGCGGGAAGTCCGGCGTTTATATCCACAAAGTTGCCGTCGTCATTGCGATAGATCCGGGCCTCCCCCTGGAATTGAGTATTATAGCCGGTTAAAACCAGATCCAGATCCTCGTCCTTGTCATAATCCCCCCAGGCAATCGCCCCATGGGTTACGGCAAGCAGAGACTGGTGCTGGGTAAAAGTGGTATGGTTGGGCAGGGGGATAACGTGAACCAAAAAGGTATCCTGAACCGAACCGGCCAGATTATCGGTTGCGGTTACGGTGATGGTTACCGTGCCGGTATCGTGGGGGGTAACCTGAATTTCCGATCCGTTGAACTGCACACTCGCCACTCCGGGAGCATCCGACACCGCCGAAAAGGACAGGGGATTGTTATCCGGGTCCTCAAAAACAACCGGGTTGTTTAGCAGGTTGCGAAGAAAGATATCCCGCTCCAGAACCAGGGCCTGATCGGGGATGTGATGACGAATCCGGGGTGGTAAATTTCCCGGATCTTCGCTGACCACAAACGAATCTTCCGGTGCAAAAGCCGAAGCTGCATGCCCGGCATTCTGAGACTGAACGCTCCAATAGTAGGTTCCGGGGGGCAGATTGCGGATCAGAAAGGTGGTATCCAACCCGGCGTTTCCCATACGCGGCAGCAAACGCTCTCCACCGCGAAGGCTCATGGGGGAAACCACCTCCCCTCCCTCTGGAATGGTTCCGATGCGCACATTAAAGGAATAATTAGCCAGGCTATCTGCTCCCGGAGCCCATCCCAGCAGGACGGTGGTATCGGTGAGGGTGGCGCGTAAATTTCCGGGAACTTCCGGCGCACGAGCCGAACCACTGATATCATTACGGTACAGGTGGCATTCGGTGCTGCCGAAAAGGATCAGATCCAGATCCCCGTCCCGGTCAAAGTCACCCGCATCAAGGCATCCCTCAATTTGAGCAAGTGTCACACTCAGGTTGGCAAAACCGGACCCGCTATTGTTGATGTAAATCGCCGACCGGCCGCGGTTACTCCCATAACCCGTGACAAAAAGGTCCGCCCGGCTATCCTTGTTCGCATCCCCCCAAAGCGACCGGCCCCCGACAATCCGCGTGAGTATCCCGCCTTCCCGGAGCCCGCCGTTCTCATTGACAAACCATTTGGTGAGCCCGGCGCCTCCCGGAGCACTGCCGGTCAGATATAAATCCGGGTCGCGATCCCCATCGATATCGCCCCAGGCGAAGGCCGCATCGACCAGGCCGGGAAGGGAAATACCGCTTTCGGTAAAAACGCCATCGTTATTGAGATACAGGCGGCTCATCAGGTTGTTTGGCCATTCTTCGCCGCTGAGGAAAATATCCAGATCATCATCCCCATCGAAATCCACCCAGTCGATTTCCCCCAGAAAAATTCCCGGCAATCCGAAATCACGCTCGACAAAGGTGGTGCCATTGATGTTTTCATATACAAAGGAAAAGATGCCATTGGGCTGCGAATTGCCGCAAACCACGAAATCGGCATCACCGTCATTATCGAAATCCCCCCAGCGGGCGGTCCCGGAAATGAAGCCACGGATGGAGCTGCCGCTGTTCTGGAAAGTCCCGTTATTGTTGATCAGCACCCGGGTGATGCCGGCATTGTCGTTGATGGGCCCCATCACCAGCAGATCGAGGTCTCCGTCATTATCACAATCGCCCCAATCCAGGGAATGTGCCCCAACCCGCGGCAGGGTCTGTGTGGTGTTGATAAAAACCCCATTGTCGTTACGGTAAATCTCAAAGAAAAAATGATTTCCGGCATCGCGGTCCCCGGAAATAGCCAGATCCGGATCGCCGTCATTGTCGTAATCTCCCCAGGCCACCGCCCCGATTCCTCCGGGCAGACTGGTTGGGATTTCGGTAAAGGTTTGGGAAAACAAGTGCGCCCAACTCAGAAGCGCAACACCAATTATCCAACCAAAACTAAAGCTGCGGGTTAAGCGAAAAATCCTCATCTCGACTCCTGTATGAATTGGAAAGGTTCCCAGGAAATCAACGAACTCCCGGTCTGTTCTGACAGACAAACAGAGGTTTTTGTTAGGCTAAAATACGATCATCTCCTTAATTACTGTTTCTACGCTTCGAAAGCAGGTCCCCGGACATAAACCGCGAAATCGCGAAAAAGGTAATTATTATGAATTGGCGAGCACAATCAGAACACCATCCAGGCCCTGTACGGCTTAGGTTCGGGACATCGGTATTTATCGACAACGCGGATACCCATGGATCGATTGCCACGCTCTATTACGCATCTTTTACCGGTTGTGGTTTTCGCGATTTCGAGATTTCGTGGTTCAAAAAAGGACAAGCTGCGTAATGTACTCCATCAAAAACATCTGCATTTTTTGGCAAAACGGCCATAGGGAAAAATAATTTCCACGGGCGGGCTTTTTCTGTCCACTATTCCGGACAGCCTGTTAACAAAATCGCACCCTCCGGCGCCGCCGCCGGAAAGGGACGGAACGCCTAAAGCTTCCGGTTTTGGGCGATTCTTAAGATACCTGTTTGCCCTTAAGGGATTTGGCATTAATCTTGAAACAATTCCATCAGGGAACCTTCATTCGGCAAACCGAAGGCCCGTCGGGCGCAACATTCCCAAACGCTGATCCGCATTTCCAAAAAGGAAAACGATCTATGAAAATCGCCCTCCTTGCCCCTGCCGGGGCCATGCATCGCTACAACGGCAGCTTTTCGGTGGCTCTGCATTACGCCCCACTCACCCTTACCACCCTGGCCGCCCTGGTTCCCGAGGAACTGGAAGCGGAAATCGAGCTGTACGACGAGACCGCCCAGTTTATTCCCGCCGACCTGGAAGCAGATCTGATCGGCATTACCGCCATCACCGGTACCAGTCAGCGCGCCTACCGCTGGGCGGACTGGTTTCGCTCCCGGGGCATCACCGTGGTTCTGGGCGGGGTCCATCCCACCCTGATGCCGGAGGAAGCCGCCCAACACGCCGATGCGGTGGTGGTCGGTTACGCCGAAGAAACCTGGCCGCAGTTGCTGCGGGATTTTCAGGCGGGCACTCTGCAGCCTTATTACCGGATGAAACCAGATTTCGCCATGGGCGGGCGCCCGCGCCCCAAACGCCACCTCCTCAAAAAAAGCCGCTACATCACCCTTAATTCAGTGGAAGCGACCCGCGGCTGCCTGCACGACTGCAGCTTCTGCGTGGTGCCCTCCGCCTGGGGGCGAAGTGTGCTTACCCGGCCGGTGCGCGAGGTGGTGGAAGAGGTGGAAGCCCTGCCCGGCAAGGACGTCATTTTTATCGACGTCAATCTGATCGCCAATCCCCCTTATGCCAAACAACTGTTCCGCGAGCTGGCCCCCCTCAACAAATGGTGGTTCGGGCTGGTTACCAGCAACATCGTTCGCAACCAGGAATTGTTCGACCTGATGGTTAAGAGCGGCTGCAAGGGTGTGCTGATCGGCTTCGAATCGCTGACCGCCCCCTCCCTGCAATCCATCAACAAAAGTTTCAACAAGGTGGAGGAGTATCACGCCCTGGTCGGAAAACTCCACGACGCCGGGATCGGGATCAACGGCACCTTTGTTTTCGGCACGGACGGCGACGATCCTTCCGTTTTCGAACAAAACGTGGGCATGATCCAGAAACTGAAGATCGACCTGCCCCGCTACTCGCTGATGACCCCCTTCCCGGGAACCGGCCTTTATCGTTCCCTGCAGCAGCAGGGCCGCATCACCGAAAAAGACTGGGCCCTCTTCGACGTGGAACACTGCGTTATCCAACCGGCCGGGATGTCCCCGGAAGCGCTGGAAGCCGGGCTGGAATGGGCCTGGAAGGAAACCTACACCTTCGGCTCCATCCTGGAGCGCATTCCTTCCATGAGCATGCGCTTTGCGCTCAATGCTCTCACCAATCTCGGCTACCGCAAATACGCCCGCAAACTCCCCCGCTTTACCCGCGAGGTGATGCTGGATAACAGCGATGTTCCCCTCCCGGAGAAAAACCTCAAAACCAGACGAGGGGTGGCATGAAGAAGATCACCTTTGTTTATCCGGCCATCGGCAAAAAACCGGGAACGCCCTACATCAAAACCTGGAAAATGGAACCCCTGCCCATCGCGGTTCTGGCGGCGCTGACGCCCCCGGACATCGAGATCGAGTTTTTCGACGACCGCCTGGAGCTGATCGATTACGACAGCCGCACCGATCTGGTGGCCATTACCGTGGAAACCTATACTGCCCGGCGCGCCTACGGGATTGCCGGCAAATTCCGGGAGCGTGGCATCCCGGTAATCCTGGGCGGCTACCACCCCACCCATCTTCCCGAGGAGGCCGCCGCCCACGCCGATGCGGTGGTGGTCGGCAATGCGGAGGGAATCTGGAGAGATCTCCTGGCGGATGCCAAAGCGGGCAATCTGCGCAAGGTATATCAGGGCAAAACCAGCTTCGAGGCCATTCAAC
>JAGRBF010000671.1 GCA_020434205.1 Calditrichota bacterium
GCTTCTGGCGCGTAACGTCAGTTAATCAGGAGGTGCGGTTAAACAAAAGCCGCTCCCCGGGGGAAGCGGCTCGAAAGGTGAATTTGCAGTTCGCGCTTAAGCGATGGTAACCGCATCATCAAGATAAACGTCCTGGATGGTATTCAGCAGCTCAACACCTTCCTTCATGGGACGCTGGAAGGCTTTGCGGCCGGAGATCAGACCCATGCCACCGGCCCGTTTGTTGATAACGGCGGTGCGGACAGCCTGAGCCATGTCGTTGGCGCCACCAGCTGCGCCACCGCTGTTGATCAGCCCGGCGCGGCCCATATAACAGTTGGCCACCTGGTAACGGGTCAGATCAATGGGGTGATCACTGGTCAGTTCGCTGTAGACCTTGGGATGGGTTTTGCCGAAGTTAACCGCGGTATATCCGCCGTTGTTTTCCGGTTGCTTCTGCTTCACGATATCCGCAGCCAGGGTGGCGGCGAGGTGATTGGCCTGACCGGTCAGGTCGGCGGAAACGTGGTAATCCTTGTCTTTTTTGAACGCGGAATTGCGGGTGTAAGCCCAGAGAATGGTAGCCATACCCAGGCTGTGCGCGTATTCAAAAGCCTCGGAGACTTCCTGAATCTGGCGATCGCTTTCCGGAGAACCGAAATAGATGGTTGCCCCGACGGCAGCGCAGCCCATATCCCAGGCCTGATCGATGCTGGCAAACATAATCTGATCGTAGGTGGTCGGGTAGGACAGCAGTTCGTTGTGGTTGAACTTCAGGATAAAGGGAATTTTGTGCGCATATTTGCGGGCAACCGAGCCCAAAACGCCCAGGGTGGAAGCCACCGCATTACAGCCACCTTCGATGGCAAGTTTGACGATGTTTTCCGGATCGAAGTAAATCGGGTTGGGTGCAAACGAAGCGCCGGCGCTGTGCTCGATACCCTGATCCACCGGCAGGATGGACACATAGCCGGTTCCGGACAGGCGTCCGCCGTTGAACAGGGCTTGCAGACTGCGCAGTACGTTGATATTGCGGTCGGAAGGCCCGAAGATATCATCTACGAAATTGGGATTCGGCAGATGCAGATGTTCTTTGGCGATGGTCTTAGAGGTGTGATTCAGCAGATAATCCGCATCATCACCAAGAAGCTTGGTAATCTTATCAATTGAAGACATTGTTACCTCCACAATGGGATTCAAATAACGTTTGAGTTGATTGACGGGGGCAATATAACCCTTTTTGCTTCCCCCTGAAAGGGAGAAAAAGCTTTTCGGCTGATCCGTAAAGTATCGACTGAAATGAGGACAGGCTTGAGGAATTGACGGCAGAAAAAAGGAGCAGGAGCCGCCCTGGGGCAGTCCTGCTCCCGGAGAATCTTACACGAGGGCGCTTTCGTGCCCGGAATCCTTCACGTAAAGGCAGGAGGTATTGGTCAGGTCGGCGGCATCGCGCATCAGCTTGAAATCGGGACGGTCCCCAATACCAAAGATATTGATGTCGGCGCGCGGCGCATTTTTCAGGGCATCGCGGAAATTGCCATCAATGATGTGATATTCGGTCATGCTGGGCAGACGGGCCAGGTCACTGAGTTTCTCCATAAATTCCTGGAGGCGTCCGCGCTCGTCGGGGCTGGTTGCGGTGGTTACCAGATTGAGTTTGCCGTTCCAGTTCAACTGCAGGTGCAAGGCCAAAAGAACCGCCAGATGCCAGTTGGGGCTGCGCTCCCTTAACCACAGGTTGATGTGCTTTTGCATCCCGAAGGCCACCCGCGGATGCTGTCGCAATATCACAATCCCCAATTCGTCGCGGGCCGCTTCCAGCACCATTTGCTCCAGGGCCGGTTCTTTGGTGGCATCATCCCCCAGAGTCAAAAAGAGCACATTGGGTTTGAAGGTCCCGCCCTTCAGGGTCTGGATAACCATCTTGGCCCCATGGATAAAGTCATTATCCTCGATGACCGTGGAATTGACGTAGATTTTCTGATTGCTGAGGGGCATCAACAGCTGTTTCATGTCCTTCTCCGCGGCGGCGCGGTCTCCCTCGCTGACGGTAAAGGCGAAGATGCTGCCGGAGGGATGGGTGACGTCCCGGATAAACAGCAGCGGTCCGGACCAAACCCTGGGGTTGTCCACCGGGAGCAACAGGTCCGGTTTCCAGGAAATCTGGTGACGGGGGAATTTGGCGGCTACCCGGGAAGCTCGTTCGGCCAGGACCAGAAAGAGCCCGCCGCGGATGTCCCCCCACTCAGACTGCAACCCTTTGCGGGTGAGCCAGATATAAAGCAGAATGATGATGGCGATGGCCGCCGCGCTGAACATCGGGTTGATCAGAAACATCATAAACACACAACCGACCCCGCCGTAAAACGAGACAAAACGCGGAATTTTTAGGGTTGGCCGGAAGGAAATGATCTTCATGCTTTGCTGAAGGAAAACCACCAGATTGAGCATGCCGTAGGTGATCAGGAAAAACATGGTGATCAGGGTTGCCAGCATGTCCAGATTGCCGAG
>JAGRBF010000672.1 GCA_020434205.1 Calditrichota bacterium
GTGCTGACCGGGGGGTTCCTGAGCACGGTCCGGGGACGTTTTCTGCGCGACAAATATGTCTTGAAAATCCCGGTGTTGGGATCCCTGATCCATAAAACCGCCATCGAAATTTTCTGCCGGGTCTTTTACGCCCTCTACAGCGGCTCCGGGGAAAACATCGACGCCATCCGCCTCGCTTCGGAAGCCTGCGGCAACAGCTACATGGAACATCAGATCAAAACGGTTTCCATCCCCATGATGCTCAGCCAGGGGCGCGGGGTGGTGAGCGCTTTTGAGGCCAGTGGGGTTTTTACCCGCACCGCTCTGGCCCGCTTCCACTCCGGCAGCGAAACGGGCACCATCAAAAACACCGCCCTGCAGGTGGCCAATTACTACGAGAAGGAGACGGTTTACCGCCTGAAAAACACCATCGAATTTATCCAGCTGGCCATTGCCATGCTGATTACCATCATCATTACCGCACTGACCCTGATCTCGGCTGAAACGGCGATTATCACGCCGAAATCGCCCGGGATGTAACCATTGCAAAGGGACTTGTAATGCTTCAGGACAATATGTTCAAATTGGGGAAATCCCTGGTTAGCCAGAACATCGTGAATTTCGAGGTTCTCGAAAAGGCGATGAAGATCAAGCAGACCGAGGAATTGGCCAACCGCCGCAACCTCGCGCAGATTCTGGTAAACGACTTTAAGGCGGACCCCGATCAGGTTTACAGGGAAGTGGCCAAGCTGTACGGGTTCGACTCGGTTAACCTCGACGACGAGCTTTTTGAGGATACCCGCATCAAGCTGATCCGCAAGATGGTGGATCGCCTGCCGGATTCCATCAAAAAATCCCTGCACAAGCAGGAGGTGATCCCCTTTGATTACCAGACCACCCCTCCCAAGCTGATTCTGGCGGCGGTGGACCCCACCAATCCCCTGGTCATTTCCATTGCCCGCAGCCTGGGCGCCCGTCGCCACGAGGTGCGCCATATTTCCCGTTTGCAGTTCAAAAATTTTTACGAGATGATCCTCTCCCCCGCCAACGCCTTCCTGCAGAATATCGAACTGCCGGATATGGATTTGCTGGAAGACGATTCCACCCCCCGGGACGAAGAGGCCATCGAGTCCGAGATCAACAAAAGTTTCCTGGTCAATCTGGTCGAGGGGATGCTGCTGGAAGCGGTGCGTCGCAAGGCTTCGGACATTCACATCATTCCCAGGGATATCAACAACACCGAAATCCTGTTCCGGGTGGACGGGCGCCTGCAGACCTGGTTCGCCGAAAAAGGCATCCGCCCGGAAGCCCTTTCCGCGGTGGTTAAGGACCGCTCCCGCAACGTGGACCGCTTCGAGCGGGAGATGGCCCAGGACGGTTTTATCCAGCGTAATGTGGACGGCCACAAGATTCGCTACCGCGTTTCGGTGATGCCCATTGTGGGCAGCGATGTGCTCAACAAGCTGGAAAGTATCGTGATCCGGGTGCTGGACGATCGCAACGTGATCACCGATTTCCGGGAGCTGGGGCTCCAGAAGCAGGCCCACGGCGACTTTATGAAAGCCATCCGGAAACCGCAGGGTATGGTGATCCTCACCGGTCCCAC
>JAGRBF010000091.1 GCA_020434205.1 Calditrichota bacterium
AAAAGTTTGCCGGCCAGGGTCCCCTGCCCTTGCCTTTATCCCACCGAATCGATACTTTACTCCGCTTTTTTCGCCCTCAGGGGCATGAAATGCCCTACAATATCAACAAAGTGACTGGAATCACATGATAAGTGGGCTCAGATCTTTTTATTTTCGCTTTTGGAATTAGTTGACGACGCGCACATATTCACCCCCTGGAAAAAAGCGATGATCATTGAAAGCCCCGCTACAATCAGACCCAAATCTGATGATCTTCATTCCAATAGCACCAAACTGATTTTTAAAGAGGAACGCATGAAAATAATTGTTGCCGGGACAGGCTATGTCGGACTGGTTCACGCCGCCGTTTGTTCGGAATACGGCCACGAGGTCTATGCCTACGATATCAACAAGGAAAAAATACAGGCGTATGCCACCGGGGAAGCCACCGAAATAGAACGTTATGTAAACGAACCCAGCCTTTCCAGCCTGATCAAGGAAATGCACGGCAAATACCTGCATTTCACCGATACGATCGATGAGGTGATCGAAGGAACCGACGTCATCTTTTTCTGTCTGCCCACCCCGCCCAACGAAGACGGTTCCTCCAACCTGACCTATTACGACAAGGCCGCCGAGGACATTGCCCGCAAACTGGCCCGCCGCAAGGACAAACGCCGGGTGGTTCTGGTCAACAAAAGCACCGTTCCCATCGGGACTTCCCGCCATCTGGAAACGATCATGATGCTCAACAACGTGGAGAATTTCGGCGTTTCTTCCAATCCGGAATTCCTTGCCGAAGGCACCGCCGTTACCCAAGCCCGCAAGCCGGACCGGGTGGTGGTAGGCTGCGACCGGGAAGAAGACTTCAAAATTCTCCGCAGGGTTTACTCCCAGTTTGTCAATCACGTGCGCATCAAATACATCCAGACCACGCCCGAGACCGCCGAAGCCATCAAATATGTGGCCAACACCATGCTGCTCACCTACATCTCCTTCTGGAACGGGGTGGGGGCGCGTATCGGCGAGCGGATTCCCAACGTCAATGTAGATGACCTGCGCCGCGGGGTAACCGCGGACGACCGCATCAGCACCTGGGGATCTTATGTGAGCAACGGTGCGGGGGGCAGCTGCTTCGGGAAGGACATCCGCTCCCTGATCTATCAACTGCGACGGGTGGACGTCAACACCAAAATGCTGGAATCCTCTTACGAGGTGAATGAATTTCAGAAGGTCTATCTGGTGGACCGGGCCATCAGCGAGGCCGGGTTCAGCTGGAGCACCAAAACCGTGGCGGTTTTGGGCCTTTCCTTCAAAAAAAATACCAACGACATGCGGGACGCCTCGTCAATCCGCGTCATCGAAACCCTGCTCGGCAAGGGGGTTAACCGCATTAAAGCCTACGATCCCCTCTCCAACGAGGAGGCCAAAAAAGTCTTCACCGCGGAGAACAATATTCTGTTCAGCAAAATCGAATATTACGAGTCGGCCGAGGAGGCCCTGGAGGGCAGCGACGCCCTCTTTATTTCCACCGATTGGGAGGAATTTCGCGGTCTGTCCGGGGTTATTTCCAGGATGGTTAAGCCGCCCTATCTGATCGTGGATGGCCGGCGCATGATTCCCGATTATCAGGATTTGGTGGAGAGAGGGTATCACTATCTCGCGGTAGGTTCCCCCTCCCTGCAGCCGGGAACGTAGCCGGGAAGAGCGGGCCGGTTTACCAGGCCGGCCCGAAGAAGAGCATACTGCCGTAAGTGACGATGGAATTGCTGTCCCGCTGCAGATTCTGATCGTAGGCAACCAACTCACCCGCGCCCTCCTCCATCAGGGAGAGCAGGGTATATGCCGCCCCGCAGGCATCGACATTGCGCTTTAGCAGATCCTTGCGCACCAGCTCGAAAAAATTCCGACGATCCAACCGGGACAGAACCTCAAACATATCCAGGTCCTGCTTTTTTATCACCTCCGCCCGGTTTTCGTCCACCGCAAACCCATCCCCGAACTTGGGCCCCATGTGGGCCAGATCCACACTCAGGATAAAGAAAACCTTGCGCCCGGACTCCCGGATGGTTCTGCGCAGGCTCTCGGTGTAGGCCAGCAAATCGGGAATATCCGGGCTGGCATGATGCACATAGCTATACATCGATCCGCACAGGACCGGCAATATCTTAAACGGACGTTCCAAACGCTCCTGCAGAAAAGGGAGCTGAAACTCGATGGAATGTTCGCTGCGATGCACAAATTCCTCTTCGCAAAGGGAGTGCCCCAGGTTTTTCTCCCAGGCCGCCAGGAAGGCCCGGTCGGTTTCCACCCGCCCCAGAGGCGTTTCAAAATCTTTTTCCGATGCGATCATAAAACCGCTGCCGCCGCTGTGGGCAATCCCCAGAACAATAAACAAATCCGCATCGGTACTCGCGGCCAGATCGCGATAAGCGTGGGTGTAGCAGGGGGCGCCCACCCGCAGATCGATGTGGGGCACCAGAATTGCCCGCAGGGGATACCCCCCGGCGCTCCTGGGACGTGCTTCCAAACCGGCTCCGGCCGGGTCCAGATAAAATTCGGTGATTTTTTGACGCAGCAGCAAAGGATCTTCCGGATAACAAACCCCGGCATGCCAGGCTTTGCGAAGGGGAGACTCCCGGAAATCGGTAAACAGTTGCTGGAGATGGGCCTGATAACGGGGCGTTTCCAGCAATAAGTAACCATCAAACTGCTCCACCAGCCCCCGGAGATCCGCTTCGCTCAAAACCACCCCGGAGAAGGCTTCTTCAAATTTCCGGCAAACATCCTGCAGAGAATTTTTTCCGTTCAGTAAGGACAGAATAAAATACTGGAGGCCGTTTACCACCACCGGATCCGGCGCAAAATCCTGAGGGTCGCGCAGATAGTAGAAGGTTTCGCCGTTTTCTTCGAAAGGGTAAGCTTCCAGGGGACGAAGTCTGGGAAGGGTCATAATTGGGAGAGCGTCTCAGGGTTTAAATTGACTGTTGGGCCGGCATCAGAAAATCGCAGGGACAGGCTGCGACCTGTCCCTACCCAAAATAAAAGGACTGATTTTTCGTTTATCCAAGTTTGGCCAGGGCGTCGTGCAGTTGCTGCATCACCATCGGCACCTCATCCTGGGCGCAGGTTCCCACCGACAATCGGTACCAGGGGGAAGTTTCCGAGGCGCCGAAATACGAGAAGGGCACAAAGCCAACCTTTGCTTCATTAATCAAATACCGGTGCACTTTTTCGGTGCTGTCCAGCACGTCGCCGGAAGCGGTTTTTTTACCGACCATATCGAACTTGACGGTCAGGTACATGGCCGCCTGCGGGTGAACCGCATCCACGGCAAATCCGTCCCTTTTCAGCTGTTGAAATCCGCGATAAAAGGCCTCCAGGGTCCCGGAAATTTTACCCCGGATGGATTCCAGGTGGCTTTCCACCGCCGCGGTATCCGCCAGGTAATGGCCGATGCCCACCTGCTCGGCACGCGGGGCCCAGGCACCCAGGTGAGCGACAATCGAGCGCATCTTGGCGATCAGTTTGGAGGGACCGAAGCCCCACCCCACCCGCACACCGGTTCCCGAGAAGGATTTGGACACCCCGTCGATAAACACACAATATTCCCGCATTTCGGGATTGATGTTCACCGGATGGTGATGGCGGGTTTCCCCGAAGGTCAGGGGCCAATAAATCTGGTCGAACAGAACCATCAAGGGTTTTTCGCCAGCTTTGCGGCTGCGGTTTTCGCGAATCACCAAATCGCAAATTTCCGCCAGGCCTTCCCGGGAGAAAACGGTCCCGGTGGGATTTTGAGGCGAACACAAGGCCAGCAGGGAAGCGCCCTTCAGGTGGGGTTCGATCATCTCCGCAGTGGGCATAAAATTGGTATCCACCGTGGTTTCCAGCAGGATTTCCTCTCCGCGCACCATGCGGGTGTAGTGATCGTTATTCCAGGACGGCACCGGGAAAATCACCTTATCACCGGGGTCGACAATGGCCAGATATGCCGAGCAGATAAAAGGGCGGCCGCCGCTACCGATAAAAATATCATCGGGGGCGTAGTCGATCCCCCCGAAGTGTTTCAGGAAACCGCTCACGGCAGTGCGTAAATGCGGTAGCCCCACCGCGCCGGGATAGTTGGTTTCCCCGTTGCGATAGGCGGTGAGGATGGCGTCCCGCATGCCATCGGGAATGGGGAAAATTTTGGGGTCAAAATCGCCGATGGTGAGATTGAAAAGCTTCTCCCCGCGGGCCTTTAAGGCGTTGATTTCCGCGGCAAGGGTAATAATTGGCGAGGTTTGAATGGTTTCGGCAAGTTGAGAAAGTTTCATGGCGAGGGCTCCCGGCGTTCAGTTTTGCATTCATTGCAAAAATAATCACGGATGGCAGCCCAGGAAACAGATATTTAGAGTTTTGGGGCGTCCGGGGTGAGTTTGAAACCCACCCCGGCGATCAAAAATCACCCAACAAAAGGGTCGGCGGCGTTTTCCACCCGATCCCGGATCGCTGCAGCAAGGCGATCGAAGACGGCATTGTAAGATTCCCGCAGCATGCCGGAAAGCCAATTCACCATGCGGGGCATTTCCAGATTTTCGTCCAGGCGCACCCGAATCTGCCCACTTTCGTACCAGGCGGCAATGCGCAGCGGCAGGGAGGCGCCCGGCATCTCCAAACCTTTGGGCGGTCCTTCCAGGAGTCCCAAGACCTCGGAATGGCGGTGAAGGGAAACTATTCCGCCGCAACTTTCCAGATACATGGCGATTCGGTAAATCGCCTGCACCGGATGCAAATCCGTTTCCAGGGTCAGTTCCCTGCTGTGCAGTCCCGGTTTGATATCCCGGATCGAAAAGAGGCTGTTTCGCCAGTTGGGGCGGCGGGGTAATTTGTTGCGTACCTCAAGGATGGCACGCCCTAAAGAATTCATCGTAGAGTGGCTCATGTTACTACCCGTATCTGTTTCATCTCATTGGGAACGGCAGGGACGTCCGCGTTCCCACTTTTGGCTCGTTATCCTTCAAGAGCGGCGGTCCGGCCAATTTCTCTCACCGAAATTGAAATTCGGGCCTGTTTTTTTCAAAAAACAACCAGTTTTCGATGATGGCCGGGTTTCCCGACCGGACGTTTCCCTCCGAGACCGTTTGCCTGCAGCGGTCTCTTGGATATCCGTAGCGTTTTGCTTAAGCTTGAAGGCCTGCCGCCGGTCCAGGAGCGTGTTGACAATCATCCAGGATGTCCACCCCTCTGGCCAACGGGACCCAATATTACGCACAAACCTATATGTTTTGAGAACTTAAAAATAAAATATTACAGGACCTTTTCAGTGGCATAACAATTACCATACCGCTCAAACTTTTGGAGGAGAAGATGACCCATCAAAAATCAGGACCGGGCATTTATTTAACCCGCGTCGCCATTTGCTTGTGGCTGCTTGCCGGC
Organism: Calditrichota bacterium; assembly: GCA_020434205.1. Taxonomy (GTDB): domain Bacteria; phylum Calditrichota; class Calditrichia; order RBG-13-44-9; family J075; genus JAGRBF01. The sequence continues at coordinate 5,404 of JAGRBF010000091.1, forward strand.
TTATCCCTGCTTGCCGGAGAGCTCACCCCGGAGATGACCGTCGCCCTGAAGCGTATTGCCGAAGGGGAAATTTCCCCGGACGGACAAAAAATCGCCTACCGGCTGAGCATCCCCGCCGAACTCTCCGAGAAAAAAGGAACCTACGACACCGAAATTTACGTTCGGGATATCCAAAGCGGCGCAGACCGCTTGTTCGTCAACCGGCAGTTCAAAGGGCATGGCATGGCCTGGTCCCCGGACGGAAGCCGGCTGAGTTTTCTGGCCAAAATTTCGGATTTCGATCCCAATACCCAGATCTATGCCCTCCCCCTTGATGGCGGGGCCATCGCTCAGCTTTCCGCCCATTCGACCTCAGTGGCCTCTTTTAAGTGGTCCCCGGACGGTAAAAAAATCGCCTTCCTCTCCAGCGAAGCGACCCCAAAAGCGGAAAAAGAGCAGATTGAGATGGGCAACGACTGGCAGGATTCCGCAGTTATGCCCCACAAAAGCGAACTTTTTGTGCTGACGGTCAGCAGCGGAGAGATCTCGAAGGCAGTTGAATTTCCGGGCTGGATCTCCGGATACACCTGGGCTCCGGACAGCAGAAAGATGGCATTTCAGGGAGCCACCCAACCCGGGGTAGACGCCGGCATGATGTTCGCCGGGATGTATTTGCTGAACACCGCCGACGGCAGTTATTCCCCTCTAACCGAAACCCGCGGCAAACTGGGGGACATGGGCTTCTCGCCGGACGGCAAAAGTTTTGCCTGGCTCGGTGCGGTGGACATCAGCGACCCCCTGGCTCAGAGCCTCTTTACCCTTTCCCTGGCCGGCGGATCCCCGGTAAATCACAGCAAAGGGTTCGAAGGCTCCGCCACCACCTTTCAGTGGAAAAACAACGGCACCATCCTGCTGCTGGCCACCGAGGGAACCCAAAACACCCTCAGCGAAATCCAAACCGGGGGCGCCAAAAGGAAGGTCATTTACAATAGCACGCCGCTGCTCCACGCCTTCTCCACCGCTCTGCCCGGCAATAGAATGGCCGCGATCATGTCTGACGCCACCCATCCTCCCGAGCTGTTTCTGGGTGACCTTAAAAAGGGCACCTTCACCCGCATTACCCATTCCAATCCCGAATTGGAGAAAACAACCCTGGCACGCCAGGAGGTAGTCGCCTGGGAGGGACCGGACGGACTAAAAATCGAAGGTATTCTCACCTATCCTCTCCATTATCAGGAAGGTCAGAAATACCCCCTGGCCCTGCAGATCCACGGTGGACCGGAAGGGGTAAGCCTGAACGGATGGAACACCTACGCCACCTATCCCGTTCAGGTCCTGGCCGCCAACGGCTATGCGGTTCTGCAGCCTAATTATCGGGGCAGCGGGGGTCGCGGGGTAGCCTTTTCCAAGGCGGATCACGATGATCTGGGCGGCAAAGAGTTCGAGGATGTGCTGGCCGGTATCGACTACCTGGCGGAAAGCGGGCTTATCGACCCCAATCAGGTGGTAACCGGGGGCTGGTCCTACGGCGGTTACTTTTCCGCCTGGGCGGCCACGCGCCACAGCGATCGTTTCAAGGCTTCGGTGGTAGCGGCCGGTCTCACCAACTGGATCGCCTTCTCCGGGACCACCGACATTCCCCATGAAATGGCCCTGGTTCACTGGAACTCCTACTGGTACGATCAGCCGGCCCTGCATTGGGAGCGCTCTCCCCTGGCCCATCTCGACAAAGCCAAAACCCCCACCATGCTGGTGCACGGTCTGGCAGACGACCGGGTTCACCCGGAGCAAAGCCTCCAACTGCATCAGGCCCTGAAGATGAAGGGCATTCCCACCCGGATGATCCTCTATCCCCGCCAACCGCACGGCCTGCGGGAGACCTCGCATCAGGTGCACTT
>JAGRBF010000092.1:0-18524 GCA_020434205.1 Calditrichota bacterium
TGGCGGTGCCCTCTTTCCTGAACGCGGTGATCACCCGGATTCCCCTGGACAGCATTTCCGGGGCGCCTGCCGCGGTTTTGGTGGACAGCGTTTCCAGCACCGTCAATATTGATGAAGCGCCCTATATGGATCCCCCGGCGCTGACCTATCGCACCGGCAACTGGAGCACCGGGCAAAGCGGGCTGTTCCAGTTAACCGTCAATGCCCCCTCCAATGTGATCAATCGCGTGGCGACGGTGCGGTTTGTCGATACCGGCTTCAGCGCGGTGGATTCCAGCAAAAGTTTTACCGGGGACGCAGTGAGCTTTACCATGACCGCCCCGGATTCGGTGGTGCAAAATGGCACCCAGGACGATTACACCCTGCGTTTTGTGATCACCGGGGAGGACCGCAACAATCCCGGTACCCTGGTAAGGGATTCCAGCGAGGTTATCCTCACCGTTCAGCAGCGCAGCCAACTGCGCCTGCGGGTAACCGGAAATTCGCTGTCCCTCTCCCGCGGAGAGCCCTTTACCATCAGCGCCAGCCTCAGCAAGCCGGGCGCATCGCCCATCAGCGGAAATTCCCGGGTTCAACTGGTTAGCAGTAATCCCAATTTCACCTTTACCTCCCCCGAGATCGTCGAGGTGACCCCGGGCAATTATCCGGCCAGCCTGCAGTGGAGCCTCACCGCCCCCGAAGAGCGGGTTACCTCCGCCCTGTTTACCGTGCGGGTGCTCGATCCCAGACCGGTGGATGCCAACAGCGGGCAAACCCTGACCTTTATCGACGGGATTTCGTCCCAGCCCATTTTTGCCAGTCTGGTGAACACCGAGTTGGAGGTGGAAATCGTGCCCTTCGATTCCATTTCCTATAACTTTGCCCAGGGCGCCACCAATGTGGCCCTGTTTATGCTGCGTTTCACCAACCTGAGCAACAGCGATTCCATTATTGTAAATGGGCTGACCCTCTCGGCCCGCGAAGCGGAGGGCCTGAACAATACAGTACCGGACATCACCAACCTGATCAGCCGTTTCCGGGCGGTCAGCAAGGCCTTTTACGAGGCCGGTCTCAGCAAAATCCAGACCCCGGATGAGCTGGGCAACCTGCCCCTCTCGGCCGACACCAATCCGGTGGCGTTCAATTACAGCAATCTGGATCGCCTGGGCCCCGGAGAGGTAAGCGAGGTGGTGCTGCTGATGGACCTGGCCAATCTGCAGATCAACCGCAGCTTCAAGGTGCGGGTGGATGATGTAGCCGCCATCGACGGCCAGGGCCGTAACGTGGATGTTATTGACCCCAACGGCGCGGAATTCCGCAGTCAGGGCGCCCAGTTCCAGAGCCCCCTGGCCATCACCATTCTCTCGCGTGAGGGAAAGGATTCCTTCTTTAATTATCCCAACCCCTTTGGAATGGATACCCAGATTCTCAATCCGCCCACCGAGCGGGGCAATACCCGCTTTGTGTTTGTGCCGAAAAGCGAGCCGGCCAGCGGGGAACTGCGGATCTACACCCTTACCGGTGGGCTGGTAACCCGGATCGAAAAAAGCCTGGACGGTTTCCAGGCGGACCAGGCCTATAGCCGGCCCTTCGTCTGGAACGGTCTCAATGATGACGGCGAGCGGGTGGTGAACGGGGTTTACGTAGCGGTATTGCGCATTACCTATCGCGACGGGTCCACCGATCGGTTTGAGACCAAGGTGGCGTATATCAAGTAGTTTGTTCCCCGATTATCGCACCTCCGGTGCTTATCGGGACTGGCAACTTCCTGTTGTCGGGATTGTTGATTGTTGATTGTTGATTGTTGATTGTTGATTGTTGATTGGTGATTGGTGATTGATGATTGTTGATTGTTGATTGTTGATTGTTGATTGTTGATTGGTGATTGTTGATTGTTGATTGTTGATTGTTGATTGTGTGTTGGTGTGTGTGGGTATCGAAGTATGGCAGGTACGACGTAAAACGGTTTTTACCTCGACACTTCGACACGCCCACACTTTCGGCGAAGCCGAATAACCACCTAACCACCGGCCCGGAATCCAGGGCAGGAATAAGAATATGAACCCCGGCTTTTGCCGGGAGCGATGAAACACAATTTTTTGACACTTTAGCTGGTGGTCTATTTATGAAACAGGTTACCGATAAGAAATTCCGCCCTTTTTCCTTTCCCATTTTTCCTCGCCAAAGAGGGAGGTTCGGAGGGGGTAGGGGAGCGCTTCTGGTGCTTCTGATTTGCAGCGCCATCTCCTTTTTACCCCTGTGGGCGCAGAACGGCACCGCCGGGACGGAAAACATCCTCCACGAAAACGGGATGAGCGCCCGGGCATTTGGCCTGGGGCGCGCCTACGTGGCCCTGGCGGACGATCCCGCGGCGGTGTTCTGGAATCCCGCCGGACTGGAATACGTTCCCCAGATCTCCATGTCCCTTTTTCACCAGGCTTTGGTGGTGGATCAGGCCGCCTTCGATTTTCTGGGATTTGTCTATCCCACCCTCAATTTCGGGACGGTAGGGCTGGGGGTTTCCCGGGTGGGGGTCGGCGGCATTCCGGTAACCGACGTCAACGCCATCCGGGTCAGCGATGATATGAGCTACGATTTTACCGAGCTTTATATTTCCTACGCCAAAAAATCCTGGTGGAGCTTCACCCCCGGGGTCACCTTCAAGTTCCAGCGCCAATCCACCACCATTACCCAACAGCAGGGCAGCGGATTTGCCATCGACGGCGGGATGATGTATCGCCCCGATTTCGACAACGCTTTCATGAGCGGTCTCTCGCTCGGCCTGCATTTTCAGAATATGCTCAAACCGCAGATCAAACCCGGATCGGTTCAGGACACCCTTCGAAATAAAATTACGCTGGGATTCATGAAGAGTGTCACAATAGGTGATGGCGGAAAAATGAATATTCTCCTTGATGTGGTTCGGGGAGAAGGGTTTGGCACTCGCATTCATGCCGGTACCGAGTATCAGTACCGGGATATGGCTACCCTGCGGGCCGGGTTCGACCAGAACAGTCCGGCTTTCGGGGCGGGGCTGGTCTATAAATTTATGCAGATCGACTACGCCTTCGGCAATCTCAGCTACGACAGCGAGTTTCCCGCCTCCCATCGTTTTTCCCTGACTTTTAACCTGGGCCTTACCCGCAACCAGAAAATTCAGATTGCCGAGGAAGCCCGTCGCGATCGCGAAAAAATGCTGGTGGAGAATACCAAGGAAGAAGAACGCCAGCGGCGGGTGGCCATCGGGATGCAGAAAGGATCGGAATTCCTCAAAGAAGGCCAGTTCTTCGATGCCTATTCGGAATTCCAGCAGGTGATCAGCGACGATCCCTTCAACAAACAGGCCAAGGTGTATTTCGACAGCTCGCGGGCCCAGATCCAGAATCAGTTCGATGCCCGTCAGCAGGAAGCCATCGCCCAGGCGATCGACAAGGAACTGGCCGAGGAAAACAAAAAATTTATCGAGCTGCACTTCCAGCAAGGACAGGTCTTTTTGCAGAAACGCCAGTATACCGATGCGCTCAAGGAATTTAACCTGGCTTTGGAACGCTCCGAAGGAGATCCCCTGATTCTGGAGGCCATCGCCACCACCCGGCGGCGCCTCAATGCCGAGGTGCGCACTCTGGTTACCGATGCCCGCGGTCAGTTCCAGAACGGCAATTATTTTGATGCCCTGCGCATGCTCTCCGAGGCCCTGGTCCTGTCCCCGGACGCCCCGGAACTGAAGCAGGAGATCCAGACCCTCACCAATCGCATCAAGCTTCAGCAGTTTATTGTCGAAGGTTTAGGATTAATGGGAGACGGTGATTACGGCGGGGCGCTGGAAGTTTTCGAGGCGGCTCTGCAACTGGATCCTTCCAACGCCGCTATCCAGCGCTATTACGATCAGGCCCGGATGGGGCGGGATTCCCGCCGCGAGCGCATGAGCGCGGAAGACGAAAAACAATACATCATCGGGACCGAACACTTCCTGGCGGGACGCTACGACAAGGCCCTGGAGATCTGGCGCCAGCTGTATGGCAAGGAAGAAAACCGCTTCAACAAGAAGCTTCAGGATGCCATCAAAACGGCAGAAGATCGCATCCAGAAAACCGGGGGAGATTCCCGCTAGAAACGCCTTTGCGGCCAATCTGCCCTTGTGCGGGGCGCTTGGCAGACCTATTTTATGTGAAAACAAGCGGTTTCCAATATGTTTAAAAACGTTTCCAAAGAAGAGATCATCGTTCCGGCCACCATGGCTCACCTGAAAGAGGTGCGCGATTTTATCGAACATATTGGCAAAAAATATCGCTTTTCGGACAAGGTGATCAACTCTTTCAAGCTGGTGGTGGACGAAGCCTGCACCAACATCATCCGCCACGGATACCTGGATATCAAGGACGGTAAAATTACCGTCCGGGCCATTATCCGCCGCCTCAGCCTCACCATCGCCATCATCGACCAGGGGCGCAGCTTCGACCCGCGCCAGATGAAAAATCCCGACCTGGAGAAATACGTTCAGATCGGGAAAAAGGGCGGGTTGGGCATCTTTATGATGCGCAAGCTGATGGACGATATCCAGTACAACCTCACCAGCAAGGGCAACGAACTGCGCCTCACCAAGGTGCGGGAAGCCCTGCAGGAACCCGCCTGGCGCGCCTGGTGGGAAGGACAGTCCATCCGCCGCCGCTACTTCCTGCTCTCCTTCGGCATGATCACCCTGCTCACCCTGCTGGCCATGGCCTATTCCCTCTCCGGGGTAGACAAGGGAGTGCGCCGCGACGTGTTCGCGGAAAGCGCCGCCATCAGCCGCAATTTTGCCGAAACCAGCTGGCAGCCTCTGCAGGATGGGGACGACCTGATCCTCAATGAAAACACCAAATTTTTGTATGAAAGTCGCCCCGACCTGATCAAGCTGGGGCTGATCGTCGATTCCGCGGACGTGGTGGTGGCCGCCTGGCCGGACCTCAACATGGTTGCCGAATTCCAGCAATTCGACATCACCCGTCAGGAACTGGTAGACACCCTGGGAGGGGTCTCCATCTACCAGACAACCGAGCGCGATTCGCAATACTTTTATTTTGCCGCCCCGGTGATCCTCAAGACGGTGGGCGGGGATCCGGCCGGAAAGGTGATCCTCAAGGTCAGCGACGCCCACATCAAAAGTCTGATCAACTCCCAGTGGCTGGAAATTTTCGCCACCATCGTGATCGGCTTCCTGATTCTGATCGGACTGACCGGCCTGCTGGTTACCTTCATCACCCGGCCCTTCCACAGTCTGGCGGACTGGGTGCGCCAGGTGGGTCGCGGTCAGGTGGATGAGGATGAAATCGACATCGACTCCAACGATGAAATCGGGGAAATTGCCCAGGCTTTTAACGAAATGACCGGCAAATTCCGGGAAGCCCAGCTGACCCTGATCGAGCAGCAGCGCCTCCAGAAGGAATTGCAGGTGGCCCAGGAAATTCAGCAGATGCTGCTGCCGGACGACTTCCCGGACGTGGTGGGCTACGATATTGCCTCGTATTACCAGTCCGCCAAAGAGGTGGGCGGGGACCTTTTCGACTTCATGGAAGTGGACGACCACAGTATCGGGATCTGCGTGGCGGACGTGTCCGGAAAGGGCATTCCCGGCTCCCTGGTGATGACCATGATCCGCACCTCCCTGCGCCTGGAAACCCGCGGCAACAAAAACCCCGCCGAGATCCTCACCAAGGTAAACGGCTTCGTTACCGACGACATTCGCAAGGGCATGTTCGTAACCATGCTCTACGTGATCCTGGATTCCCGCGAGCGTATGGTTTCCTTCGCCAGCGCCGGCCACAACCCCATGATCCTCTACCGCGGGAAAAGCACCGAAACCTTTTACCTCAATCCCTCCGGCTTTCCGGTGGGGATTACCCTGCCGGACATCGCCCTGTTTGGAGAGCGCATCCAGGCGGACCGCATTCGCCTGCACCCGGACGATATTCTGATCCTCTATACCGACGGGATCACCGAAGCGATGAACCCCAAACGGGAGCTTTACGGGGAGGCGCGCTTCCTGGCCGCCATCCGCAAGTTCGGCAGCATGGACGTTACCGAATTCGTGAAAGCGGTGAAGGCCGATATCCTGGAATTTACCCAGGGCTACGAGCAGAACGACGACATCACCCTGGTGGCGATCAAGGAAAACATGGCGGCCGTGGACGTCAAGGTCGAGAACTTCCGGGAGCTGTTCGACAAGACCAAAGGTGAAAAAGACAAAACTATTGCCGAATATTGTAAGGAACACGGCATTTCGCCCACGACCTTCTATCGCTATCGCCGCATTTATCACGAAGGCGGCTACGACCTCCTGCGCGAAATGCTGCACGGGTATACCAATCTCGGTTTACGCCACATGAGCATAGAGGTGAAAACCAAGATGTACGACATTATTCGCAATTTTCCCGAGTTCGGTCCCAAGAAAATCAGCGACCTGCTCAACACCGAGGAATACAATTACACCGAAGTATCTCCGATGCTGATTTACGAAGAGTTGCGCCGGGCCAAACTCAACACCAAAGAGCGCCGGGAAGCTTTTGTGAAGCGGGGTGGCAAACAGCGGCTCAAGCCGCCGGGAACGCCCTTGCTAACCCTGGACGGGGAGGTGCTGGTGGGCTTCCGCAGCGAAGACAACGTCAGTTCCAACCCCTTTATACCGGCGCCGCCTCCGCCCGGATCCACCCGGGCCAGGGAGCGTTTTATCGCCGCCCGACCCAGACCGGAGGAGCCCTCGCGCTACGCGGGTCTGGATGATGCGGAGGATGAGGCCGGAGACGGCTCGGAAGATCCGGTGGAATTTCCGGATAACGCAGACGAAAAAAAGTAGAATTAATCATACCCAAAGGCGGCAAAAAAATCTATATTTGAGCCGCCCAATGAATACGGAGGAATGAATGGAAGGCATTCAGGTCTCAACCCAGGCTGCCGGTAGTCAAAATCAAATCTCGATTATCAAAGTCGGTGGGTATATTGACACCACCACTTCCTCGGAAGTGGAACGCGCGTTGAACGGTTTGCTCAAGCAGGGTCGCTATCAGATTATCATCGATCTGGGCAACGTAGATTACATCTCCAGCGCCGGCTGGGGGATTTTTATCAGCGAAATCAAAGCTATCCGGGAAAACAACGGCGATCTGAAGTTGGTTCAGATGATCCCCGATGTTTATGAGATCTTCGAATTGCTGGAATTTCATCATATCCTCGATGTTCATGATTCCCTGCCGGAAGCGGTGCAGCGTTTCGAGGAAAATCAGTTTGTTGAGATGGTGCCCACCGCCAAATCTTCGACGGAAGGCGCCGCCGCCAATCCCTTTCGGGTGGACAGCGCTCAGGGAGCCGCTCCCCAGGCGCAGCCCCAGCAGGCCGCTCCGCGCGAGCCTCAGCAGGCTGCCCAACCGCAGATCCCCCGTCAGGCTCCCGCAGCAGCTGCAGAAGCCCCCGATCCCCGGCGGATGTCCACCGAAGAAAAAATTCGTCAGATTGTGGCAAACAATCCCGATCTTGGTGCGTTTAAGATCAATAAACGCCTCAATTCCCCGGAATACGGCTATACCAAAGTCGGTTGGTTTGGCGTTCGTTCCCTGTTGAATAAACTGGGGTTGAGCAGTCGCAAAAGCCGCCGGGCCTTTGCCCAGCGCCAATAGACCGGATTTCTGCGAAGGACCTCGATGATTCCCAAAACGGTGTCACGCCTTATTGTGTTGTTTGTTTTGATGAGTGCCGGAATGCCGCTTTGGGGACAATCCCCCGTCTCGGTTGTGCGCATTAAGTACGACGGGGGCGGCGATTGGTACGGCAATCGCACCACCTTTGTTAATCTCTTCCGCTTTATTCAGGAAAATACCCCCGCCGCAACCGCCGAGCGGGAGGTAACCCTGAGCATCCTCGAAAAAGACTTCTTCAAATATCCCATCGCTTATATGGCCGGGCACGGCAATATCAAATTCAGCGATGCCGAAGCGCTGCGGCTGCGGGAATACCTGACCCGCGGAGGATTCCTCTGGGCCGACGACGACTACGGCATGGACGTGCATTTCCGCCGGGAGATGAAGAAGGTTTTTCCGGATCTGGAGTGGTTGGAGCTGCCCTACTCTCATCCCATTTACCGCGTGCAGTACCGCTTTTCCAACGGCCTTCCCAAGATTCACGAACACGACGGGGGCGCCCCCCGCGGTTACGGATTGTTCCTGGAAGGGCGGATGGTGGCCTTTTATTCGGTGAATACCGACATCAGCGACGGCTGCGAGGATCCGGATATCCACAACGACCCGCCCGAGGTGCGGCGCTCAGCCCTGCAAATGGGAACCAACATAATTTTGTACGCATTGTTATACTAAGCGGATAACCACCAAGCCACCAAGCCACCAAGGTTATCTTCCTGAAGTCAATAAACCTGGGCCCCCTTACCCCTTGGCGGTAGGAAAAGAACTTATGGCCGTCTCCGTAGACAGCGCCTTTGAGAGCGCCTACAACAAACTTCGCCAGGTCAACCGGCGCCGCAACTACGCCCGGAGCGCCAGGGCCCTGCTGAGCGCAGCGACCCTCATCGGGCTGGTGGTGGTGGGGCTGTGCCTGGTGGATTGGCTCTTCGAGCTGAACGTTACCGCACGGATCGCCTTTTGGGTACTGTCCGCGGCCGTTCTGGCCTGGTGGGGCGTTCGGGATATTCTCCCCGCCCTTCGCAGCGCCTTCCAACCCTCCCCGGAAGATCTGGATCAGCTTTCCCGCCAGATCGGACGCCAGACCCCCGGCCTGGAAGACGCTCTGGTCAACTTCCTGCAGATTTATCGCGACGAAGGTATCGCCGCCCAACCGATGATCAAACACCTGTCCCTGGAGCAACTCTACCAACGCTTCCGGGATGTCGACCTGCTCAAGGCCTTTTCCGTGGAATCCCTTTCCCAACCGGCCATCCGGCTGGGGGCGGTGTGGGGCGCCCTGCTCCTGTTGCTGATCGCCTTTCCCAACGTGGTCGGGCAAACTCTGCTCAAACTGGTTCATCCCACTCAGTCTTTTCAGCAACCGCTTCCCATTACCCTGGAAAACATCACCGGGGATATGACCATCCTGAAAAATGAAACCGCCGCCCTGCGCGGGATTTTCCAGGGCGTCAATCCCGATCGCCTGTGGCTGGTGGTGCAGAACAGCGAAGCGGCCGGGGATTCGGTGACCGAAGAGCGCCTGGAAATTGTGGCCGGCGCGGGGCGTTCCTTCGAATACGAGATCAAACACGTCAAAAACAACTTTCGTTACTGGTTCGAAGCGGCGGTTAATCTGGCGCCTTTTCGCAACCGCCCCGCCCTCAGCGCGGTCGGCCAGATTACCGTTCAGGAACGCCCGGTAATCCGGGAACTTCAGGTAAAGCTGGATTATCCGGCCTATACCCGCCGCGAGCCCACCCTGCTTTCTCCCAACAGCGGGGAGATTACCGCTCTGAAGGGCACTACCGCCAGCCTCAACCTCAACGCCAACAAAACCCTTGGGAAAGCGACGATCGTATTTGAAGACGGTCAAACGGTTGCCCTTCAGGTTCGCGAACAGCGGGCTGCCGGCAGTTTTACCGTGGATGGCAACGCCCAATACCGCATCGAGATTGAGGATCCCCAGGGCAATGGAAACTACCAGCCGGTGCAATGGTCGGTCTTTGCCCTCAGCGACGAAATGCCTTTTGTGGAAATCACCCGCCCGGGAGAGGATGTCGACCTCGGGGACGAACTCAGCCTGGCCCTGGCCGCCAATGCCCGGGACGATTTCGGCTTTTCCCGCCTGGACCTGAAGGGACGGCACGTTAAGGCGGGATCCACCGGGGATACCGCCGAATTCAGCCTGCGCCTTCCCCTCTCGCTGATCGAACGCAACCGCGCGGTCGCCGAATACGCCTGGGACCTCAGTAACTTCTACCTGATCGCCAACGACTACATCGAATATTACGTGGAAGTGCAGGATAACGACCGGATCAGCGGCCCCAAATCCGCCCGCAGCCAAACCTACATCGTGCGCCTGCCCTCTATTCTGGATGTGCTCAGCGAAACCCATTCCGAGCTGGACAACGAGATTCAGGAAACGGAACAGTTGGCCAAGGAAAGCGAAGATCTCCGCGAAAAGCTCGAGGAAATCAATCGCGAGATGAAACGCGAACAGGAGCTTACCTGGGAGCGCAAGCAGGAAATCCAGGCCCAGCTGGACCGCCAGAAAAATTCCTTCGAAAAGCTCGAGAATATTCAAAAAGAGCTGGAAGAACTCATCTCCAAAATGGATCAACAGGACCTGCTCAGCCCGGAGACCCTGGAGAAATATATGGAGCTTCAGAAGATGTTCCAGGAGATGGCCACCCCCGAGCTGATGCAAGCCATGGAAGAACTCCAGAAGGCCCTTCAGGAGCAGGATATGGAGCAGGTGAAGGAGGCCATGGAGGAGTTTGAGATGAGCATGGGAGAGTTCGAAGAGCGTATCGAACGCAATTACGAGCTTTTCAAGAAGATCCAGATGGAACAGAAAATGGATGAGCTGGTGACCATGGCCGAAAAACTGGCCGAAGATCAGCAGCAAATCAACGAAGCCCTTAAGGAGCAACCCCTCGATCCCGGTTTACAGGAACAGCTGGCCAATCAGGAGGAAAAACTGGCCGAACAAACCGAAGCCTTCGGCGAACAGCTCGAAAAGGCGGCGGAGATGTTTCAGGAAGATCTGAGCAAAATTGCCGAGGAACTCAGCGAGGCCGCCCAACAGCTTCAGGAGCAAAACACCGCCGGCGAAATGCAGCAGATGCAGTCCCAGATTCGCCAGGGAGAACAGCAGCAGGCCCGCCAGAGCGGTCAGCAGATCCAGCAGCAGCTGCAGAATATGCAGAACCGGATGAATCAGGCCCAGCAGGAGATGACCGCCCAGCAGAAGGAAGAGGTGATGCAGGCCATGCAGAACATCCAGCAGGACCTGCTGCGCAATTCCTTCGAGCAGGAAAGGCTGATGCAGCGCTCCCGGCAGGCAGACATGACCTCCACCTCTCTCAACGATATTGCCCGCCGCCAGGATCAACTGCGGCAGAATCTCCGCAACATCACCGGCGAAATGGTGGATTTGTCGCGGGAAACCTTCCACATGTCCTCGCAGATGAGTCAGCTGATGGAAGGCACCATGGGCAAAATGGGGGAGGCCCTGGAAGGGCTTTCGGAGCGCAATCCGCAGTCCGCGGGACGGGCTCAGCAGCAGGCCATGGCCGGTCTCAATCGCTCCATCATGATGATGCAGAGCAGCATGGAGCAGCTCTCCCAGTCCAGTTCTTCCTCGGGCTTTCAGGAATTTATGGAGGCCATGCAGCAAATGGCCGGGGAGCAGGGGCAGTTGAATCAGCAGACCATGGGGATGTTCCAGCAGCAGCAGGGCGGCTCCCAACCCTCACCCCAAATGCTTTCCCAACTGCGCCGCCAGCAGGAAATGATCCGCCGCTCCATGGAACAGTTGAACCAGCAAAACGATCAGGGAAGCCGCAAGGATGTGCTGGGCCGGGTCGGGGAGCTGGGCGAAGAGATGGAAGAAGTGATCAAGGAGCTGAATTCGCGGCGCATCGACCCGCGGGTCATCGAGCGGCAGCAGCAGATCCTCTCCCGAATGCTGGACGCTCAGAAATCGGTGCGGGAGCGGGAGCTGTCTCAGAAACGGGAGGCGCGCACCGGCACCACCATCACCAGCAAGTCGCCCCCGGAATTGCAGCAGGAAATGCTGGAGCGCGAAAACCAGCTTCGCAAAGCCCTTCTGGAAGCCATGAAGGAAGGTTACAGCACCGAATACAAAAACTACATCAAATCCTACTACGATATCCTCTCCCGCCAGCCGGAGGGGAGCGAACAGCGAGGTGCGGGAAGCGAGGAGCGATAAAGCCCACACTGTTTATTGCTGGTCGTTTCTTACCCTTCGGCGCAGCCGAATAACCACCGACCCACCGACCCACCGATCCCCCCAACCACCGATCTACCCAACCACCGATCCCCCCAACCTCCCGCCTTTTCCCTTGTAGTTGACCCCGGATTACCATTATGTTGTGTGCTTTAAGATATGATGGAGAAGGTGCTCCGGATGAATCCCCCGTTGCCCCACCGGTGTTTCCCGGCAAAACAAATTTTCTGGTCTTTGTGGCTGCTGTGGACCCTGCTCCCGGCGGTCCGAGGGGCGGATTCCCTGGCGGTGGTTGAGATTCGCCCGGAATTTCGCGTGGTGGGCAAGTATCATTTGGTTAACCTGCCCTGCCGGGAAATCGCCCTGCCACGCGTCGCCCTGGCCCTGAGTGGCGGCGGGGCGCGCGGATTGGCCCACCTGGGCTTGCTGCGGGTTTTCGAGGAGGAACAACTGCCCCTGGACCTGATCGTCGGGACTAGCATCGGGAGCATCATCGGGGGGTTTTACGCGGCGGGATACACCACCGGGGAAATCGAACACCATCTGGAAGAGCTCAATCTGGGAAGCCTGTTCAGCGATCAGACCGAACACCTCCAGCTTTCCCCCTCCCGAAAATCGCTGCCGCGCCGCCACATCCTGGAATTTCCCCTCACCCAGAATTTCACGGTCATTCCCTCCTCTATCCTGCAAGGGCAGCAGGTTTACGAGATGTTTTACCGGTATATGGTCAATTCCGGCTACCCGGGAGAAAACAATTTTGACCACCTGCGGGTGCCCTTCCGCTCGGTATGCACGGATTTGCTGACCGGCCAAAAGGTGGTGCTGCGCTCGGGGAATCTGGCGGAGGCAATTAATGGGAGTATGGCGTTGCCGCTCCTGTTCGCCCCGGTGGAAAGCAACGGCATGTGGCTGATGGACGGAGGTATCACGGATAATTTGCCGGTCTCCGTGGCCCGGGAAAACGGGGCGGAAATGGTGGTGGCGGGGGACGTTACCGCGGCGCTGCGCAAAGCGGACGAAATGGGAACCCCTTGGCAGATTGCCGATCAGGTTACCACGATCATGATGGAGCCTTCCAACCAGGCCAGCCGCCGCGCCGCCGATGTGCTGATCCGCCCGGAGTTGAGTGACCTTCCCTCCGCCGATTTTACCGATGCCCCGCAGCTGGTAGCGGCCGGTTATAAAGCCGCCCATCGGGTCCTGCCCACCCTGCTCTCCCGGATCGATTCCCTCTATGCCCGGTATCGCGGGCGGGGAGAGCGGTTGGGGATTCTGCGGGAAATCCGCCTTGCCGCCAGCGACTCCCTGGCTGCCCTGCTGGACTGGCCAAACATGCAACTCCCGCTCGGCGAAACCCTGGACCGGGAAGCCCTGCACATTTTCCTGGAGGGGCTGTACGCCACCGGATATCTCTATGACCTCAGTGCCACCCTCTCCCCGGCGGGAGGGGATAGCCTGGATGTGACCATTCATCCCCAATTCAACCCTGTTTTAAGCAGTGTTACGGTCCTGCGCCGCAGCACCCCGGATTCCCTGATCGAGCCGTTTCTGGCCATGGTCAACGGCAAACCCCTCAACATGCGCTGGCTGACCGCGGTTATGGATTCCCTGCATACCCGCATGGTGGGGCGGGGCTTTCCTCTCTTCGAAATTACCCGGGCGGTATATTTCCCGGAGAGCCAGCGGATGGAAATCCAATTGAACGAGGGAGTGGTGGACAGTATTCGCATTGTCGGAAACCGCACCACCCGTCCCGGGGTAATTTTGCGGGAACTGCCTTTTCAGGCGGACAGTCTGCTTCATCGTGAAGAAGCCATTCAGGCCCTGGACAATATCTTCAGCACCAACCTGTTCGAAAGGGCCCAGATCCGCTTCGAAAGCCGGGACGGTCGAAATGAGGTATTGGTTAATGTCAAGGAAAAATCCTATTACCTGGCCCGTCTGGGAGCCCGGGTAACCCTGGAGCGCCAGGGGGAGGGATTTCTGGAGCTGATCACCGATAACTTCGTCGGCAGCGGGGCCCAGCTCAGCGCGGCGGCCTCTATCAGCAACTGGTCGCGCCACTTCAGCAGCACCCTGTCCACCCTGCGCCTTTTCCGGACCTTTCTGGCCCTGCAGGCGGAGTGGTTTTACCAGGAGCGTCGGGACCGCTTTTACCTGGCCCGGGAAGAGCGGGGAACCTACGAGATAACCCGCAGGGGAATCCGCCTGAGTGCCGGGCAGGAAATCGAGCGGCTGGGCCTCATCTCGGCCATTCTGCGGGTGGAGAATCACGACGTGTTCTCCGCTGAGGCGCAATTCCCCTTTGCCGACCAGTACCAGATCCGGGCTATCCGCCTGCATTCCCTGGTGGACAAGCGGGACCGTTTGCCGTTTCCGCGCAAGGGCATCTTCAACCACTGGTATTGGGAAACCGGAAATCAGGTTATCGGTTCGGGAAATGTGCCCTTCACCAAAATATTTCTCAATATCGAAGGCTATTATCCCCTTGGGGGCCGCTGGAATTACCATCCGCTGGTGCGGGCGGGCAGCGGGGATCTGACCGTTCCTTTTTCCGAATTTTTTTCCCTGGGGGAGTCCCGGATTTTCCCGGGGCTGTACGAACGGGAGTTTTTGGGGCGCCAGTTTGTGATGGGCGGGATAGATTTGCGGTATACCGTTCTGGATGCCGGTCCGCTCAGCCTGTATGCGATGGCCCACTGGCGCAGCGGGGCGATCTGGGAGCGCCCGGACGACCGGGTGCGCCGCTCGGACTTTGAGAACACTGTCGCCCTAACCTTTGCAGCGGACACCTTCCTGGGGCCGTTGCACACCACCCTGGCCCGTCTGGCGGGGCGTCGGACAGCCTTCTTTTTTTCATTTGGTTTTGATTTCTAATGTATTAAATTAAATCGAGCATGGAGTAGTTGTCTGTCACTATGGATTCGAAAGCATTGAATTACCGGCATTTATGAGACTTTTTCGACACATGTTGCTCATAACCGGGCTATTGACGGCCCTGTTGTTTGCGGATGCGGTTATCATGGAATTCAGCGGCGAACCTTCCCGGGATGCCATTGAATTGCGGTGGCGTACCGGAACGGAGAGCGATATTTCCATTTTTATGCTGGAACGCAGCACGGACGGCCAGAATTTTTCCCTGGTGGGTCAGGTGCCGCCCAAGGGCGACAACAGCAGCTACGAATACACCGATACGCATTTAAACGACACCCAGAGTGTCTATTATTACCGATTGAAGATTCGCAACCAAAACAATACCTTCCAAATTTCGGAACCTATTTCCGTAATTCCCAACATCAGCAGCTTTGCCAAGACGTGGGGCAGCATAAAAGCCCTTTTCCAGTAAAACCCATCTAAATTCTTTATTATACTTGAGTTCAGCGTTCTATGGCCGAACATGATATTGAATAGAGTTGCATAAAGCTGGAAAATGATCCTGATGCTGGGAATGTGATTTAGGTTGAGTCTAAATTGATGAAAATGGTTTAGTTAGCGCAAAGAAAAGTCCGCGCTCAAAACCGCCGGAAGGCAAAAATTTTTAAACTAAAGTTCAGAGGTATTGACATTATTTAGTGATTTATGTATTTTTTCGTTCCAAATTTTGTGACGAAAGTTACAAGTGTCGCTGAAAAATGTCGCTGGAGCTTCTTTCAATGGAAAAAAAACCGTTACTGATCTACGTTGATCATAAGTCCTCCAACGTTAGAGAATACAACCTTTCCTTCAAAAAAATCGGTCTGGGCGTTGGCATTCTTCTGTTTGCCGCCGTTGCCTTTTTTGTGTATATGGTAACCGTCTTCTCCGATTTTACCCAGAATTCGCGGATCAGCCAGCTTCGCAACGAAAATCGCATCCTGCGCAGCGAACTGGCCCAGATCAGCGAAAAGATCACCGGCATTCGCTCCAATATCGACCAGCTGGTTCAGCAGGACGATAAGATCCGCACCATGCTGGACCTCCCCGCCATTACCTCGGACGTTCGCCAGGTGGGGATCGGGGGTACCGATCCGGTTCTCAACCGCACCGCCGAATTGTCCGAGCTGTCCTTCGGTGCGGAACTGCTGGAGAACCTCCAGCTGATCGAGCGCCTGGAGCGGGAAGTGCGTCTGGAGAAAAACAGCTACCAGAAGTTGCTGACCACCGTAGAACGGCGCGAGGATTCCCTGCGCTACCTGCCCGTCCTGAAGCCTGTTCCCAGCTCTTACCTCACCAGCAGTTTCGGAAATCGCATTCACCCCATCTACAAACGCCGGATGTTCCACAAGGGCATCGACCTGGGCGCCAAGCGCGGCACCGCCATTATTGCCCCGGCTGACGGTTATGTGGTTTCCGCCGGGAAAAACGGCGGTTACGGCAATTTCGTGGCTCTGGATCATAAATACGGTTTCGAAACTTACTACGGCCACATGCATCAGATCTACGTGCGCAAAGGCCAGTTTGTCAAACGCGGCGAAAAAATCGGAGAGGTCGGCCGTACCGGTCTGGCCACCAGCACCCACCTCCACTACGAGGTGCGCTACAAGGGAAACCCCCTTAATCCCACCGATTTTTTCCTGAACGATATCAGCTACTGATTTTTCGCAATACGCCCCCGGGCTGGAGTGACCTTCAGCCCGTTCTCCCCCCCTTTTGTGACCCCCTGAGATCCCCCTTAGAATCTGTTTAGAGGTTGTTTTTTCGACCGGCTTTGACTATTTTCTTAGCTTGAATGAAAATGTTTTTCGCGGGAATCTCCCCGGCTTTTTCGGGCGTCAGAGTGGTCCGAAAAAGAGGGTCCGGGAAGGTTGTTACGGTATCGAAACCACAAAGCGGAGTGTCCATGTCCATTACCATCGATCAGGTTGCCCACGTCGCCAAACTGGCCAAACTGGCCTTTGACGAAAAAGACCAGGAAAAAATGACCCGGGAGCTGGGCGCCATTTTAACCTATGTCGATAAACTGGGAGAACTGGACACCACCGGGGTGGAGCCGATGAGCCACACCAGCGAGGTCACTAACGTGATGCGCGAGGACCGGGTGGGAACATCCCTCCCCCGCGAGGTGGCGCTGAAAAACGCCCCCGATGCCCAGGATGGTTATTTTAAAGTGCCCAAGGTGATCAAGTAATGTCCAAAACCGTCGTGGTGATCCCAGCCCGTTTCCAATCGACCCGCCTGCCCGGCAAACCCCTGATTCAACTTGCCGGGAAATCCATGATCCAGCGGGTTTACGAACGGGCCTCACGGATCGCCCTGGCGGACAGGGTAGTGGTGGCCACCGACGATCAGCGTATTGTCGATGCCGTGCAGGCCTTCGGGGGAGAAGCCCTGCTCACCGATCCCAATCTGCCCACCGGCAGCGAGCGGGTGGGCGCAGTAGCCCGGGATCTGGACTGTGAGGTAGTGGTTAACCTGCAGGGCGACGAGCCGCTCATTGACCCCGGGGCAGTGGAAAAAGGAATCGATTTTCTGTACCGCCACCCCCAGGCCCAAATCGCCACCCTGGCCTCCCCGCTAACCCGGGAAGCCGACTGGCAGAATCCCGCGGTGGTGAAGGTCCTCACCGATCAAAACGACAAAGCCCTCTATTTCTCCCGCAGCCCCATTCCCTATCACCGCGAAGCATCTTTCCAACCCCTGCCCAACCTGTTTCGCCATATCGGGGTGTACATTTTCCGCCGGGATTTTCTGCTGGAATACCTGACCTGGCCGGAAAGCGGCCTGGAAAATCGCGAAAAACTCGAACAATTGCGCATCCTGGAACGGGGTGTGCCCATTTACGTCCTGGAATGCCAGAGCTTCTCACCGGGAGTGGATGTCCCTGAAGATGTTAAAACCGTTGAACACCTGATAACCTCAAAAGGAATGAACTAAGTGAGCCCGGAATTTCCCAAAAGCAAGTTTATCTTTATCACCGGAGGGGTGGTCTCTTCCCTTGGTAAAGGCATTACCAGCGCCTCCCTGGGGATGCTCCTCAAAGCGCGCGGCCTGAAGGTCACCATCATGAAATTCGACCCCTACATCAACGTGGATCCGGGAACCATGAGTCCCTACCAGCACGGGGAGGTTTACGTGACCGAAGACGGGGCGGAAACCGATCTGGATCTGGGCCATTACGAGCGTTTTATCGATGAAAATATGTCCCAGATGAACAACGTCACCACCGGGCGGGTGTACAACACGGTGATCTCCAAGGAGCGCGAGGGCCAATACCTGGGCGCTACCGTTCAGGTAATTCCCCACATCACCGACGAAATCAAGGAAAATATCCACCTGCTGGCCCGCCATTCCCGCGCCGATGTGGTGATTGTCGAGGTGGGCGGCACGGTCGGCGATATTGAGAGCCTGCCCTTTATGGAGGCCATTCGCCAGTTTTGTCTGGAAAGCGGCCACGGCAATTCCCTGACCATGCACCTGACCCTCCTCCCGTATATCTCCACCGCCGGGGAGCTGAAAACCAAACCCACCCAACACAGCGTGATGCGGATGCGCGAGATCGGCATCCAGCCCGATTTCCTGATCTGCCGCACCGATATGGCCATCGACGACGGTTCCCGCAAAAAGCTGGCCCTCTTCTGCAACGTCCGCGCGGAATCGGTTATCGAAGCCGCCGATGCGGAAACCATCTATGAGGTGCCCCTTAAATTTGCCGCCCAAAACCTCGATCA
>JAGRBF010000092.1:18579-20311 GCA_020434205.1 Calditrichota bacterium
CTGGAAGAGATTGTCCGCAAGATCAAACAGCCGCAAAAGGAAGTCACCATCGCCATTTGCGGCAAATACACCCAGCTTCCGGACGCCTACAAGAGCATCCTGGAAGCCCTGATCCACGGCGGGGTGGTCAACGATTCCCGGGTAAACATCCACTGGGTGAACGCCGAGTCGGTAACCCGCGAAAACGCCGGAGAGTTTTTCAAAGGGGTGGACGGTATTCTGGTGCCCTACGGCTTCGATTACCGCGGGGTGGAAGGCAAAATGGAGGCGGTTCGCCACGCCCGGGAAAATAATATTCCCTTCTTCGGGATCTGCCTGGGACTGCAGATCGCGGTTATCGAATTTGCCCGCAACGTCTGCGATATTCCCAGCGCCAACAGCGCCGAATTTAACCGCAAAGCCAGCGATCCGGTCATTCACATCATGGAGAGCCAGCGCCGCATCAAGAAAAAGGGCGGCACCATGCGCCTGGGCGGCTATCCCTGCGTCACCAAAAAGGGGACCCTGGCCCGCAAAATCTACGGGGCGGAAATTATCATCGAACGCCATCGCCATCGTTATGAGGTAAACAACGACTATCGGGATCTGCTGGAGGAAAAGGGCATGATCATGAGCGGCCTTTCCCCCGACGGCAACCTGGTGGAGATCATCGAATTGAAAAAACACCCCTTCTTTATCGCCTGCCAGTTCCACCCGGAGCTGAAAAGCCGGATCATGCGGCCCCATCCCATTTTCGTGCATTTTGTGGAGGCGGCGGTTAAGGAAAAGGAAGGCAAGAAATAAATGCCCCCGGTAACCCTGAACAACTTCACCATCGGCGCGGGACAGCCCCTCACCCTGATTGCCGGTCCCTGCGTGGTGGAAAATGAAAAGATGATTCTGGAAACGGCGGAAGCCATCGCCACGGCGGTGCGGGATCTGCCGGTCCAGCTGATTTTCAAGGCCTCTTATCGCAAGGCCAACCGCACCTCGGTCAGCGGTTTTACCGGACTACCCTTCGAAACCGCTCTGGGTATTCTGGAAAAGGTCCGGAGCGGACTGGGACTGCCGGTGCTAACCGACGTGCACGACGAGCTCTCCCTGCCGGTGGTGGCGGAAGTTGCCGATGTTCTGCAGATTCCCGCCTTCCTGAGCCGCCAGACCGATTTGCTGCTGGCCGCGGGACGCACCGGACGTATTGTGAACATCAAAAAAGGGCAGTTCCTGGCCCCGGAGGATATGGAGAAGGCCGCGGAAAAAGTGGCCAGCACCGGCAACCCGGGTATTCTCCTGACCGAACGCGGCACCACCTTCGGCTATCGCAATCTGGTGGTGGATATGCGGGGCCTGGTGATTATGGCCAAAAGCGGCTATCCCGTTATTTATGACGCCACCCACAGCGTGCAACTGCCGGGCGGCATGGGCACCGCCAGCGGCGGACAGCCGGAATTTATTCCCCCTCTGGCCCGGGCAGCCCTGGCAACCGGCGCAGTAAGCGGGGTTTTTATGGAAGTGCATCCCGATCCCTCCAGGGCCCTCAGCGATGCGGGAACCCAGTTGGCTCTGGAGCGCTTTCCACGGGTGCTGAAGCAACTCCTCGAGGTTTACCGGGTCGCCCAAAATATGGGGGATCCGGCGTGATCTGCCCGCCCCATCTTTCCCAAGAACTTTTTCGCCGGGCCGCCGGCATCAAGGCGATTGCCCTGGATGTGGACGGCGTTTTCACCGACGGCCACATCATCTACAATGTGGA
>JAGRBF010000092.1:20446-25439 GCA_020434205.1 Calditrichota bacterium
CCGCACCTCTACCTGGGGCGCTTCGACAAATACAACGCCTTCACCACCCTTTGCCAGACCCTGCAACTGCCGGAAGAAGCCTTTTGTTTTGTTGGAGACGACCTGCCGGATATCGCCGTTTTCGAACGGGTCGGTTTGCCGGTAGCGGTGCAAAACGCCACCCTTCGGGTAAAAGACGCCACCCCCTTCCATACCCGACGCAACGGGGGAGAGGGGGCCATCCGGGAAGTGGTGGAATTTGTGCTGCATGCCCAGGGCCGCCTGGAAAGTGAATTCGAGCGCCATCACCCCAAACACTAAACGCGGTTTATGTCCAAATCCCCCTCAAAATCCCCCGCTCCGGTGGACGTCAAAGCGGTTGCCCGGCGGGTCATCAAGATGGAAGCGGAAGCCGTTACCGCCCTGCTGGACATTATCGACGATCAGTTCGAAAAAGCAGTCGAGCTGATCTACCATTGCAAGGGCCGGGTAATTGTTACCGGACTGGGGAAATCCGGCAATATCGGGCGCAAAATGGCCGCCACCCTGGCCTCCACGGGGACGGCCTCTCACTTCCTGCACGCCTCGGACGGCCTGCACGGCGATCTGGGGGCGGTTCACAACGACGACGTGGCCATCTGTCTTTCCAAAAGCGGCAATTCGGAGGAATTGTTTACCCTGATGCCGGTGTTCCGCCAAATCGGCGTTCCGGTGATCGCCATTACCGCCAATGCGGATTCGGAACTGTCCCGCAACAGCGCGGTGGTGCTTAACATCGGGGTGCGGGAAGAAGCCTGTCCCCACGATCTGGCCCCCACCTCCAGCACCACTGCCACCCTGGCCCTGGGAGACGCCCTGGCCATTGCCCTTCTGGAAAAGCGCAATTTTTCCCGTGAGGATTTTGCCTTTCTGCATCCCGCGGGGGCTCTCGGGAAACGCCTCCTGCTCAAGGTGATGGATGTGATGGAAAGCGGAGACAGTATCGCGGTCATTTCTCCTGATAAGAACATGAAGGAAGCGGTCCTGATGATGGCCGCCAAGCGCGGTATTTGCACGGTAATCGACGAAGACCGGCACATTCTGGGGGTTATCACCACCGGAGACCTTAACCGTCTGGTGGAACATACCGAACAATTTTTTGCTATCCCCGTTACACAGGTGATGAACCGGAATCCCAAAACCGTGCAGCACAATACCCTGGCCTATACCGCCTACAAAAAGATGGAAAATTTCCGCATCATCGCCATGCCGGTGGTGGATGAGGAAAAACGCCTGACCGGCATTGTCCATCTGCACGACCTGATGCGCTCCGGGATCAGTGGGTAATGGCTGATAGTTGACTGGTGATACGGTTAAACCCGGAACAAGAAGAAACCTGAATACAAAATGAGATTTCCAGTAACCCTAAAAAAATTGCTGAGTTTTGTGCTGGTGGCAATTGCTCTCCTTATTCTGCTTACCGCCTGCACCGATCTGGAGGAAGAACCCCTGCCGCAGGTGTCGTCAGACTCCACCAAACTCCCCGACCAGGAGAGCTGGGCTTCGGTGATCACCATCTCCCAGAACGGGCGGCCGGTGGCCCTGGTGTGGGCCTCCTACGTGGCCAGCTTCCAGAAAGAAGGTAAAACCTACCTCAAGGATAGCGTTCACGTGGATTTTTATGATCGTGAAGGCGAGCATACCGCGGTGCTGACCGCCAGGGAAGGGGTGTATGAGGAGAAATCCCGCAACCTCACCGCCATGGGCAACGTGGTGGTGGTGTCGGACAGCGGGATGGTGCTGGAAACTCAGGAACTCAAGTGGCATAACGACCGCCAGAAAATCGTTTCCCGGGTGCCGGTTCGTTTTGTGACCGCCAACGATACCATCTGGGGTCGCTCCTTCGAATCCGACCCCGACCTGAAGAACTACTCGATTTCCGGGGCCCGGGGACGCTCCAGCCGGAACGTGCCCCTGGAAAAGCAGAATAGCGGCGGCCAACGGCCATGATCCGCGTCCTGACCGACAAATTCCCCTCCCGTCTGTTCCTGATGGTGATTTTCCTGACCCTGACTCCGGGCATTATGGCAATGCTCTACGCCCAGGCCAATGCCCCAATCGAGTTGATCAACGCCGATACCTCTACCGGAAAAGTGGGCCCGGACGGGGAACTGATCCGCATTCTGGAAGGGCACGTGCACATCCGCCAGGATACCGTCGAGATTTACTGCGACCGCGCCACCCACTATCCCGAGCGGGGCGAGGTGGTGCTCAACGGCGCGGTTAAGGTGATCCGGGGCCGGGAAACCCTGACCGCCAACCGGGTCACCTATCATCAAAAAAATGAGATGGCGGTGGCTTCCGGGCAGGTTCATCTGCTGCGCCCCGGACAGGAAATGCGCAGCCGCTTTCTGCGCTACTTTTACCGCAACGACCGGGCCCTGGCCTGGGGAGATCTGTGGCTGAAGGACATCGCCAACAACAGCGTGGTAACTGCGGACAGCGGGCGCTTTTCGCCGGAGGCCAATCGCAGCGAAGTGGTTGGCAACGCCCACATGCGGCAGGTGGACAGCACCGGCACGGATACCCTGCACATTTACGCCCACCGGCTTCGCTATCGCTTCGGGGATAAGCGGGAGGCGGTCGGCACCGGAGAGGTGCGCATCGTCCGCGGGGACCTGGTTGCCGAATGCGATTCCGCATTGTACGCCATCGACGAAGAAGTGGCTTTTCTGGAGATCAAACCCCGCGCCCAACAGGCGGAAAACAACCTGTCCGGAACCCAGATGGAGCTGAATTTCCGGGAAAATCGCCTGCAGCGGATCGAAGTTCGGGGAGAGGCGAAAGTCACTTCCGAGGTGGATTCCCTGGGCGAGAAGATCAATTCCCTGGACGGAAAAACCATTACCGCCTACATCAGCGGGCAGGAATTAACCGAGCTAAAAGCGGTGGATAATGCCCGCAGTTTGTATTATATATCGGATAAAAATGGGGAGCAGGGGGTTAACAACGCCTCCGCAGATACCATCCGCATTTTTTTTAAGGCGGGAAAACTGGACGTTATCTCGGTGAAAGGCGGATCTCAGGGGATCTACTATCCCCCCGAACTGCAAAACAAGGTAAAGGCCGCCAAACCCGCCAGACCATAATAGAAAAACCAGGGCGGGGAACCCCGCAATTTGTATGGAAAAAATCGAAGGTAAAACCGTATTGCGCTCCCAGGATCTGGTCAAGATCTACGGCAAGCGCAAGGTGGTCAACAAGGTTTCGGTGAAGGTTCAGCAGGGGCAGATTGTCGGATTGCTGGGTCCTAACGGGGCGGGAAAAACCACCTCTTTTTACATGATCACCGGGCTTATCAGCCCCAACGACGGGAAGATTTTTCTCGACGACGAGGATATCACCAAACTGGCCATGTACAAAAGGGCCAGACGGGGCCTCTCTTACCTGCCGCAGGAAGCCTCTATCTTCCGCAAGCTGACCGTGCGTCAGAATCTGCTGGCCATCATGGAGGCCCTGCGTTTCCCGCGGGCGGAGCGCAATCGCCGCGCCGATGAGCTGATGGAAGAGCTGCGCATCACCCATATTGCCGACAGCATGGGCTACAACCTTTCCGGCGGGGAACGGCGTCGCACCGAGATCGCCCGGGCCCTGGTCAACAATCCCAAGTTTATTCTGCTGGACGAGCCCTTTGCGGGGGTGGATCCCATCGCGGTGCAGGATATCCAGAGCATTGTTACCAAGCTCAAGGAAAAAAACATCGGGATTCTGATTACCGACCACAACGTCCACGAAACCCTCTCCATAACCGACCACGCCTACCTGCAGTTCGAGGGACGGGTGCTGAAGGAAGGCACCAGCGAGTTCCTGGCCAACGATCCGGAAGCCCGGAAATTGTATCTCGGGGAGAAATTCAAATTATTGCGTGAGGATGATTAGGATCAGGTGTCTTTTTTGACGGCGCAAAAATGACGAAAAACGCCTTTGGCAAAATAAACTCACCCTCCGGGCTCGAACATATTTCGCCTTGATTTTTTGGGCCGGTTTTTGATTAAGCAAAAAGCGGCAAGAAAGGAAAATGGAATTGGGTGAATACACCGTGGATCAAATCCATGGTGTTAATCCGGCACAATCTTATCTTCCGGTCCCACCGCATTCACCAAAATAACCCGGGCCAGAAATTCCGAGCGGTCGGCATGGATAAAGTGCACCGTTCCCGGCTGCAATACCACCATATCCCCCGCATTCAGGGATAATTCCTCCTCCTGAACCGTCATCTCCAGCCTCCCCGACAGCACCTCATAGATTTCGGTGGCCCGCCGGTGAAAATGCCGTTCCTGCCGGCAGTTGTGGGTAAAAACGGCGATTTCCAGATTTTCGGTGATCAGCACTTCCGGCAGTTCGCCGGCAGGGGGGAGGCCCCACACTGGCTGGGTTTGGGGAACTTCAAGATCCGGGTACAGGGTGGTAACGGCCAGTTTACGATCGCCGGAGGC
This sequence comes from Calditrichota bacterium, assembly GCA_020434205.1. Taxonomy (GTDB): domain Bacteria; phylum Calditrichota; class Calditrichia; order RBG-13-44-9; family J075; genus JAGRBF01. The sequence continues at coordinate 24,901 of JAGRBF010000092.1, forward strand.
CCCGGGGCGCAGGAGAGGATCCTGATCGACCGCCTGCCGGGGAATGAGGAAATACTGCGGTTGCCGGAACGTTTTTGCCATGGGAACGGAACCTCAGGAGGGCACTTCCCTGATAAACATGACCGTGGCAACCTCATCGAAGGTGGAAATCTTGCGGATCAGCATACCCTCGCGCAGGGGAGAGGGCAACTCGGAGAGCTCCTTGCTGTTCTCCGCCGGCACCATAACCTGATCGATTTGGTTGCGCTGGGCAGCCAGCAGCTTTTCGTTGATTCCGCCTACCGCCAGAACCCGTCCCCGCAGGGTAATTTCCCCGGTCAGGGCGATATCGTTGCGCAATTGCATTCCGGTAATGGCCGACAGCATGGCCAGGGCCAGGGTTACCCCTGCCGAGGGTCCGTCCTTGGGAACCGCGCCTTCCGGCAGGTGCACATGCAGGTCATTTTTCTCGAAATAGTCCGGGGTAACCCCGTAGGTATCGCCGATCGACTTGATGTAGCTCAGGGCGGTCTGGGCGGATTCCTGCATCACCTCGCCCA
>JAGRBF010000092.1:25513-31393 GCA_020434205.1 Calditrichota bacterium
TAGGGGGTCCAGGCCAGTCCGGTGGCCACGCCCACTTCCGGACGGGTATCGGATTGACGGTTAAAAAAGGTGGGTTTGCCGAGAAAGGACTCCAGATCCTCGGCGGAAACCACCACCCGGGTGGTGCCGTTGCTGCTCAGGCGTCGCACCGTTTTGCGGCAGATTCCCGCCAGCTGGCGCTCCAGATTGCGCACCCCGGCCTCCCGGGTGTACTCCCGGATCAGCCGTTGGATGGCCTCTTCGGTGATGCTCAGTTCCGAGGGATCCAGCCCGTGTTCTTCCAACTGCTTGGGAAACAGGTGACGGCGCACGATCTCGATTTTTTCGTGCTCCAGGTAACCGGGCAGCTCGATGATCTCCATACGGTCCTGCAGGGGCAGGGGAATGGCTTCCCGCACGTTGGCGGTGGTGATGAAAAAGATTTGGGTCAGGTCGTAATCCAGGTCCAGATAATGGTCGTTGAAGGTTTTGTTCTGCTCCGGATCCAGCACTTCCAGCAGGGCGGCGGCCGGATCTCCCCGGAAGTCCATGCTCATCTTGTCGATCTCGTCCATCAGAAAAACGGGATTGACGCTGCCGGCGCGCTTCATGGATTGGATGATCTTGCCGGGCATGGCCCCGATATAGGTGCGGCGGTGTCCGCGGATTTCCGCCTCATCGCGCACCCCGCCCAGGGAAATCCGCACAAAATTGCGATTGAGGGCCCGGGCGATGGAGCGTCCCAGGGAGGTTTTGCCCACCCCGGGCGGACCGACCAGGCACAGGATGGGGCCCTTGATCTTGCGAATGCGCTTCAACACCGCCAGGTGTTCGATGATGCGATCCTTGGGTTTTTCCAGCCCGAAGTGGTCTTCATCGAGAATCTTCTGAGCGGCATTGATGTCCAGGCGATCGTTGGTTTTCTGCTGCCAGGGCAGTTGCACCATCCAGTCCAGATAATTGCGGATCACCGTGTATTCCGGCGAAAAGGGCGGAATCTTTTTGAGTTTGCTGAGCTCTTCGGTGGCCACATCCAGGGCATGATCGGGCATATTGGCTGCCAGAATCTCTTCTTCCAGCTTGAAAATCTCCGGAGAAGCCACTTCTTCGTCTTCGCCCAACTCCCGGTTGATCACCTTCAGCTTTTCCTGCAGGTAATAATTGCGCTGGTTGCGCAGCAGGTTCTCCTGAACCCGCTGGTCGATGTCCTGCTTGACACGGTGCTGACCGATAATCTGGCGCAGCAGGCTGTCCAACTGTCCCAGGCGCTTATGGATATTGGGCTCCTGGAGGATGCGCTGTTTCTGATCGGCCTCGGCCAGGATGTTCATGGCCACAAAGTCGATCATCTGCACCGGATTCTGCTCCTGCTGCAAATGTTCGATCAGCTCTTCGGGCAGTTCCGGGGTAAAATTGACGTATTCTTCAAAAAAGTAATACAGCTGCTGGAGCTGTTCTTCGGAAAGCAGTTCCTCCCCATTCTCCTCGAAGGTGGAGAAGCTCACCTCAAAAAAATTGCGGTTCCGTTTGAATTTCTGGATGCGCGCCCGGGAAATGCCTTCCATAACCACCTTGGAATGGCCATTGGGGAATTCCAGGATTTTGAGGATACGGGAAATGGTGCCCACCCGATAGAGGTCGGTTCCGTTGATATGCTCCATCTCACTGTCTTTTTGGGCAATCACCAGAATGCGGTTGTCGTGCTGCCGGGCAAATTCCACGGCGGCAAGGGATTTGGGGCGTCCGACCAGGAGGGGAACGACCGTATTGGGAAATACGACCATGTCCCGGATGGGTAAAACTGGCAGGGTTTCGGGCAGCTCAAGCGGTTCTACCGGTGTGAGAACCTTGCTGGCGTCTTTCATCTATTAACCTGATTTAGGGAGTTTCAAAGGATATCATCCGCCCTGCTATTCGAACGGGGCGGAGAAAAACCGGAATGCTGATATTGAGCGATTTGTCAGGCGGAGCGGCGCGATTTCCCCAGTTTGAGGACCGGCTCCGCTTTACCAAAGATGACGTCTTCGGTTATCAGACATTCCTTGACGTTGTCCATGGAGGGAACTTTATACATGACCCCCACCATCACATTCTCGATAATGCTGCGCAAGCCGCGGGCGCCGGTTTTGCGGCGGACGGCCATCTTGACGATTTCGCGCAGGGCATTTTCGGTGAATTTGAGTTCGATTCCCTCAAATTCGAAAAGCTTTTTGTACTGCTTGATCAGCGAATTGCGCGGTTCCACCAGGATGGAGAGCAACTCGGATTCGCTGAGGTCCTTGAGTCCCACCAGAATAGGCAGGCGACCGATCAGTTCGGGGATCAGGCCGAATTCCACCAGGTCCTCGGGTTCGACGAATTCCAGAATGGCAGCGGTGGACATGGTGCTCATATTGCGCACCTCTGCCCCGAATCCCATGGTTTTTTCGCCCATGCGGCGCTGGATAATCTCCGCCAGGCCGTCGAAGGCGCCCCCGCAGATAAACAGAATATTGCGGGTGTTGATGTGGATCATCGGGGCTTCGGGATGTTTGCGCCCGCCCTTGGGCGGAACGGCGGAAACCGTGCCTTCCAGGATCTTCAGCAGAGCCTGCTGAACACCTTCCCCGGAAACGTCGCGGGTAATGGAGGGGCTGCCCGATTTGCGGGCTATTTTGTCCATTTCGTCCAGATAGATAATGCCGCGTTCCGTAGCGCTGACGTCGTAATTGGCCGACTGGTAGAGGCGAACCAGAATGTTCTCCACGTCCTCTCCGACGTAACCTGCTTCGGTGAGGGTCGTGGCGTCGGAAATGGAAAAAGGAACGTGCAGCAGGCGGGCCAGGGTTTGTGCGAGCAGGGTTTTGCCCACCCCGGTCGGCCCGATAAAAAGCACATTGCTCTTTTCGATTTCCACATCATCGTCGAAGTTTTCTACCGAGATGCGCTTGTAGTGATTGTAAACGGCCACGGAAAGGGCGATTTTGGCCTTTTCCTGACCGATAACGAACTGATCCAGGTATTCCTTGATTTCCACCGGCTTGGGCAGTTTGAACTTGCCCTTGCGGTACTGGCTGTACTGGGAATTGCGGATAATCTCGTTGGCGCTTTGGATACACTGGTCGCATACGCTGGCGGAGGTGCCGGTGATGAGATGTTTAACCTCGGAGGCCCGCCGGCCGCAGAAGGAACATTGCGATTCGTGATCAAAAATATCTTTGGACATAGGTCACCGTTTCCGGAAAGAGTCGTGGCTGTTTTCCGTCCCTCCCCCTTAACAACATACAAATAAATTACCGCCTAAGGTAGGAAGGCCGCGAAAATTTCGCTTGCCGTAACTCACTCTCCCCTTTTGCTAAAAATTTGGTCGATGATGCCGTATTCCAGCGCCTGATTGGCATCCATGAAAAAATTGCGATCGGTGTCCTTTTCGATCCGGTCGATTTCCTTGCCGGTGGATTCCGCCAATACCCGGTTCAAAACCCCGCGCATCTTGAGAATCTCTTTGGCGTGAATGTCGATATCGGCGGCCTGACCCTCCACGCCTCCCAGCGGCTGATGGATCATGATCCGGGAGTGGGGGAGGGCAAAACGTTTGCCTTTGGCGCCGGCGGCCAGTAAAACTGCGCCCATGCTGGCGGCCTGACCGATACAGATGGTGGCAACATCGGGTTTAATAAAACGCATCGTATCGTAAATTGCCATACCCGAGGTCACAATCCCGCCCGGGCTGTTGATATAAAGCTGGATGTCCTTGGTGGGATCTTCCGATTCCAGAAACAACAACTGGGCGATAATCAGGCTGGCAATATTGTCGTCGATGGGGGTTCCCAAAAAGATGATATTCTCTTTCAACAAGCGGGAATAAATGTCGTAAGCGCGTTCTCCCCGCCCGGTTTGTTCGACGACCATGGGTATCAAAGCCATGCAATCCTCCGTAAAAAGTTGAGCGATCCGCCTTAGGCAGGATCGGATTCCTGCTTCATCGGTATTTCTTTAATTTTGGCGTTGTCCGCGAGGAAGGTCAGCACCTTTTCTTCCTGAAGATCCTCCCGGAACCGATCCATAAAATAAGCCCCTTTTTTCATGGCGTCTTTTTCCTCGTCACTATAGGGCATACCGTCAATTTTTTGATGGATCTCCTCATCCGTGATCTTGATATCTTCGGTTGTGATCAACTCGCGCTTGAGCAGGTGCCAGCGAATGGCGTGGATGGCGTCGGGACGGTAGCGGCGGCGGATATCTTCCTCGTCCAGGTGGCGGGCGTTTTTCCCGGCCCGGCGCTTCATGTCGTCCAAAACGTAATTGGTGTAGTTGACCACCATAGCCTCGGGAACCTCAAAGGGATTTTCCTTCAACAGCTCGTCCACCAGCCGTTTGTTGAACACCTCGGTGGTGCGCCGCTCCAGGCTGGACTGCATGTTGGTTTCGATGCGCTCCTTAAGCTGGGCCACCGTTTCCAGACCCTCTTCGTTGAGCTTTTTCACCAGCTCGTCGTCCAGTTCCGGCAGTTCCCGCTCCTCAATCCCGGTGATCACCACTTCGTAGCTTTCGGTAACGCTTTTGCCGTCTTCTTCAGTGGTTTTGCTTACCACCTTTTCCTGGTCGAGTTTCAGCCCCACCAGCTGCATTTCCAGATCTTCGTCGAAATGCCCGGCCCCGATTTCCACCTTGACGTCGTCGTATTTCTGGCCGACCAGCGGGACGTTGTCCTCACCGAGCTTCTGGGCGTTGAAGGTGACCAGCAGACCCTTCTTAACCTCGTCCGCCCCTTTGGTGGTGGCGAAATTGCTGCGCACGTTTTCCAGGGTTTCTTCGATCATTTTGGGGGTAACTTCGGGGATTTCCTTCTCGACCTTGAGGCCCTTGTATTTTTTCAACTCGACGGTGGGCTCCACCTCCAGGGTTATGTCGAAGCGCAGACCCTGGTCGATATTTTCAAACTCCACTTTGGTAATTTCACCCTCGGAGATGGGGTTGAAGTCCACCTCGGTCAGCACCTGGCGGTAGTAGGTGGAAATGGCCTCTTCCAGCAGTTCGGAGCGGATCATCTCCCCATAGGTTTTGCGAAGCAATCCCACCGGGACGTGTCCCTTGCGGAATCCGGGTAAAGAGGCTTGTTTGCCCACTTTTTTGATAACGTTTTTTTCGATAGTCGTCAGGTCTTCAGCGGTTACCGATACGGCAATTTCCCGCTTGATATCGCTAACCGATTTTACATCATATTCCATGTGCCAGCCTTACAGTTACAGTTCAGTTTTTTTCATTCGACATAATCGGTCAATATAAGCCTACAGCCCGCCCATTGCAAGCGGGGAGAATCTTAACAAAACGGGTAAAAGGCCGTATTTTAGCCGGAAAAACCCGCTCCGATAACCTTGCCGATCAGGGGTGGGGGAGCCGGGGCGGTATCGCCGATCCGCACCGCCTTCGCCAGTCGTTTTTGCGCTTCGGGAAAGCGAGCGGCATCTCCGGCGAAAAGATCGAAAACCGGTTCGCCTTTGGCGACCGGATCGCCGATTTTTTTGTGGAGAAGCATCCCGGCCCGGGGATCGATGCGATCGCTGCTGCGCCGCCGTCCGGCGCCCAGGTTAACCGCCGCCAGACCCACCGCGGTGGTGTCGAAACCGGCCAGGAAGCCGTCCCGATCCGCCCGGAAAACCGCCTGGTGGGGGGCGTCCGGATAGTTTTGGGGATTTTCCAGAAAACGGATATCCCCACCCTGGGCACGGGTTATATCGATAAACTTGGCCAGGACCCGGCCGTCTGCAATGGCGGCGCGGCAGCGGCTGCGGGCCTGCTCGAGGTCCCTTTCACCCCCGCCCAGCACCACCATGTGGGCGGCCAGCTCGTAGGTCAGCGCCATCAGGTCGGCCGGACCGTCGCCGCGCAGGCAGTCCAGGCATTCGCGGATTTCCAGCC
>JAGRBF010000673.1 GCA_020434205.1 Calditrichota bacterium
GCCGTTTTGCCGGTGGGCTATTCGGATGGTTACGACCGGCTGCTCTCCAATCGCGGTGAGGTGCTGATCCGCGGGCAGCGCGCCCCGGTGTTGGGCCGCATCTGCATGAACCTGATGATGGTGGATGTTACCGACATCGAAGATGCCATTCTGGAAGATGAAGTGGTTTTGCTGGGGCGTCAGGGCGAGGACGAAATTACCGCCGATGAGATGGCGGAGCTCTGCGAAACCATCAATTACGAAGCGGTGGCGCGTATTAACCCGGACCTGGCCCGGGTGGTGGTGTTGTAGGATCACGCCGCGGCGTGATCCTACAACAACCCCGCGGCGTGATCCTACAACAACGGCGCAATCAACTCCTGATACCATTGGTCAATTTTTTCCAGATCGCCGGGTTCAATCTCCCACCCGGCTCCCCCGATATTGGCTTTGGCTTGTTCTGCGGTGCGGGCCCCCACGATGGCCGCGGTGGCAGCCGGGTGCATCAGGGTCCAGGCGATTGCCAGGTGCGCCAGGGATTTGTCGTAGCGTTGGGCAAGGGGCCTTAACAGGTCCACAAAGGTCAGCACCGCCGGATACAGCGGCTCCCGGAAAAACTTGTTGCGGCTGGTGCGTCGCCAATCGTCCTCGGCCAGGGTTTCCAGATAACCGGGGGTAAACTTCCCGGTTAACAGCCCGGTTTGCATGGGGCTGTAGGCGATTACCCCCACCTGATTGTCCCGGCACCAGGGCAGGATCTCCGCTTCAATTTTGCGGTTGATCATGCTGTAGGGCGGCTGCAGGGAGTTGATAGGGTGAATCTCCTGACAGCGCTGCAGCAGGTCCGTCTCGAAATTGCTGACCCCGATAAAACGCACCTTGCCCTCTTCCTGAAGGCGGGTCATCTGCCCCCAGCTCTCCTCCACCGGGACGTTCTTGTGCGGCCAGTGGCATTGATACAGATCGATGTAGTCGGTTTGCAGGCGGCGCAGGCTGTTCTCGCATTCCTTGCGGATGCTGGCCGGATGCAGATTGTTGGTAACCCGTTTCTGATCGTCCCAGCGCAGCCCGCATTTGGTGGCCAGAAAAACCTCCCGGCGCCGCTCCCGGATGGCCGTTCCCACCACTTCCTCGCCGTGTCCCAATCCGTAGATGGCCGCCGTGTCCACCCAGTTGATCCCGGCATCCAGAGCGGTGCGAATGGTGCGGACCGATTCCGCATCGTCCTGCGGACCCCATCCCCAGGTCCAGGATCCGCCGATTGCCCAGGCGCCCAGCCCGATCTCGGTGAGCATGGGGCCGTCTTTGCCCAACTGTCTTGTCTTCATAATCATACCCGCTTTGTGTCCGCTGGACATGTGAGATGCCTGGAGGTCGAGACGCGAAGCATCGCGTCTTTACTGGTCGCTCCCTCAGTGTCCGTTTCGCCCTACGGCGTCGGGGTCAGGTTGGGCTTTTTACCCAGGTTGAACTTTAACCCCATCAAGGCGATCAGGTTACCCTCGCCCAGCAGGTTGCGATCGTCAAAATCCTTGCCGAAAGTGCCGCTCAGGTAATTGTCCTCAAACATGCGGTATTCCAGGCTCAGGGCGATGCGTTCGGTATTGCGTTCCGTATCGTCAATATCGAAGCGGGATAAGGCTTCCAGGGAAAGGCCGAAATCCTGCACGTTGAGCATCCAGCGCAGGCCCACATCCATGGCGTTGCGCTCCACCCGGGGGTCGTGGAGCAGACGGGCAGTTACCATCCAGTCGTTGTTTTGGGTGGGGTAGAGGGCGGTCAGCCAGGCCCCGATCCGGGTAATTTCCCCGGTGTCCACGGTATTTTTGGGGTAAATGCCGGCAATTGCCGACGCCAGTTCTAGCTGGAATCCGCGGCGGTGTTTGCTCTCCCGGCTAAAGGCCACCGCCAGTTCCTGAAGATCGCTG
>JAGRBF010000093.1:0-17159 GCA_020434205.1 Calditrichota bacterium
GCGCTCCGCTTAATAGAGCGTCAATTATAATGTGGCTACTTCGTCATCCCGGTAAGTTTTGGGCCTTTTTGGGCCTCTATGCGTTGCTTTTTTCGACTGATACGCTGCATCGCCTCTCAAAAAGCGCCTTTAGAGGCCCCAAAATTCCCTGAACTTCACTCAATTTTCTAAAATTCAACTGACGTTACGCGCAAGAAGCAATTTCTGGCCCATTAACCGCGAAATCACGAAATCGCGAAAACTGAAACCGGACTCACCTGACCCTGCAGCGGAAAACCTAATCGTCATGTTGTGATCCGCAGACCACCTTGGATAGGTGGTTTACTTCCGTTCCCCAAAGCAATTGCGGGTAAGGAAGTTCTGTGTCTGGTAAAGACCAAACATATTAATCCTTCGCGTCTTCGCGTTTTCGCGGTTTAGCAGCAGAAAGGGGTTTGGTTGGGTAACATGAGTTATCAACACGCCTTAGGGCATAGAAATAGGTATGGGCAAGTCGCGACCTGTCCATACCTACTTTTTCTTTAACCCGTAAACCGCCCAAACACCCCGATAGCGTTATGTCCCCCAAAACCGAAGGTATTGCTCATGGCGATATCGACCCTGCGTTTCCGGGCCACATTGGGGGTCAGGTCCCAATCGGGGTTAATTTCAGGATCGCGATTTTCCAGGTTGATGGTGGGCGGGACAATTCCGTCGTTGATGGCTTTAATGCAGGTCATCGCTTCCACAACCCCGGCGGCACCCAATAAATGGCCGGTCATGGATTTGGTGGCGCTGATGGAAATTTTCGCCATGGCCGGGCCAAAAACCTCTCCCATGGCGTTTAGTTCGGGAAGGTCCCCGGCCGGAGTGGAGGTGGCATGGGTATTGATGTAATCCACCTGCTCGGGGGAGATACCGGCATCCTCCAGGGCCGCTTGAACCGCCAGAATAACCCCTTTTCCCTCGGGGTGAGGGGCGGTCATGTGGTAGGCATCGGCAGCGCAGCCGCCACCCAGGACTTCCGCGTAAATATGGGCCCCGCGCGCCTGGGCGTGTTCCAGCTCCTCCAGGATCAGGGTTCCCCCGCCCTCACCGAGCACAAAGCCATCCCGGTCCGCATCGAAGGGGCGGGAGGCTTTTTCCGGCGCATCGTTTCGCTGAGAAAGCGCCTTCATCGAAGAAAAACCGCCAACCCCCGCTTCACAAACCGCAGCTTCCGATCCGCCGGCCAGCATTACGTCTGCCTTGCCCAGGCGAATATAATTGAAGGCATCAATGATGGCGTTGGTGGAAGAGGCACAGGCCGAGACCGTGGCAAAATTAACCCCGCGGAATCCGTATTCCATGGAGATCAGCCCGGCGCCCATATCCGCGAGCATGCGGGTAATGAAGAAGGGGGTAAATCGGGGATTCCGCCCGTTTTCCCCAAAACTTGCCACCTCATTCTGAAACGATATCAACCCACCGATCCCGGTCCCCCAGATAATCCCGATACGGTCCCGGTTCAGCCCCTCGGCCAGCAATCCGCCGTCCTCCACGGCTTCTTTAGCGGAGGCCATGGCAAACTGGGAAAAGCGATCCATACGTTTTACCAGCTTTTTATCAATGTAGGCCTCCGGATCGAAGTTCTTCACTTCGCAGGCGAATTTGGTTTTGAACAGCTCAGTATCAAAGAGGGTAATCGGGGCGGCGCCGCTTTTTCCGGCACACAAGTTGGACCAGAAATCCGCGACGTTATTTCCCAAAGGGGTAATTGCCCCCATTCCCGTTACGACAACTCGTTTGAGAGACCTTTGCATGTCAGCTCCGTGCTTGGTAAACAAGGTGAGTTAAGTAATCTGTAAAGATACATAAAGTTGATGCGGGTTACGACTCTTTTATCCAGCGTTTGGCCTTCATTTCGAAGCGGGGCAGATCCGCGGCTATTTTGACAGGAATCCGAAGGTTGAAATGGTCCTGGAGGCGATTTTGAAGGGCTTTCGCGGTATTGCCTTCCCCTTCCTCCGCGATTTCGATATGGACGCTTAATTCATCCATATCACGGACCCTGGTAACCCGGACCTGAAATTCCCGGATTTCCGGAAATTCGCGCACCACCCGTTCCAGGGCAGCCGGGTAAATGTTAACTCCCCGGATAGTCACCATATCGTCAACCCGGGAGAGGATCCCGCCCTTCAGGGAGGCATTGTGGGTTCCGCAAGAGCATGCCGCGCCAACCGTCAGATCAACCAGATCTCCGGTGCGGTAGCGCAGCAGCGGAGATCCGTGCCGGAACAAATTGGTGAGGATCAGCTCTCCCTGGCCTTCGGGAAGGGTGGTTCCATCCCCTTCCGGCGGCAGGATTTCCGCGATGTAATAGCGGGAAAGGACGTGGAGGGTCATGGGATTGGCCGGGCAGGGATAGGAAACCGGTCCCATCTCCGTCATCCCGTGATGATCATAAACGGTCGCGCCCGGCCAGAGTTCTTCGATGCGGCTGCGAATTTCGGGAACACTTCCTCCCGGCTCTCCGGCAACGATTATGGCTTTCAGGCAACTTGCGCTGAGATCCAGATCCGCCTCCCGGGCGACTTCTCCAAGACGAATGGCGTAGGTCGGGGTGCAGCACAGGGCGGTGGCCTGACTGGTAAGGATCAATTCCACCCGGGCCTTGGAGGAGAGGCTCCCACCGGGGATGGTTAAGGCCCCAAGCTGATTGGCCGCTTCAAAAGCGGTCCAGAAACCCAGGAATGGTCCGAAAGAAAAGGCAAAAAAGACGGTATCTCCGCCGGAAACCCCGCAGGCCCGGTAAACCTCCCGCCAGCAGTTCAGCATCTCGCCCCAGCTCACCGGGGTGTCCAGCCAGCGCATCGGCTGGCCGGTGGTGGCGCTGGTTTGATGAAAACGGCTGTAAGCTACCTGGGGGAAGGTCAGGTTGGTGCCCCAGGGGGGATTGGCGGCCTGGTCGGCGATAAGTTCATTTTTGGTGGTAAAGGGGATTTGCAGGAGAAGCTCTGCCAGACTCATTTCCGGGGAGATTTCCACCTCGCCCAGCTTTTCCCGGTAAAAGGGATTACTGGCCTTCAGCAGACTCACTAAGTTGCGCAATTGCGATAGTTGATGCTGTTCGATTGCCTGATGGGTCATAATTAAACACCTGTCGTGGGTAGCCATCGGTCTATGGCGTCGTGCGCCTACAAACGCGTTCCGCAGTATTTGCAGAATAGGGCGTCGTAATCGTGTCCTTCGGCGCTGCAATTGGGACAGCTTTGGGTGGTAATCTGTTTGTTACGTTCATCCCGAACCAGTTCGGTGGTCACAATTCCGGTCGGGACAGCAATGATGCCGTATCCGAGGATCATCACCACCGAAGCCAAAGCCTGGCCCAGCACGGTAGCGGGGGCAATATCGCCGTATCCGACGGTGGTCAGGGTAACGATTGCCCAGTAAATACTGCGCGGGATGCTGGTAAAACCGCTTTTTTCGCCCTCGACCAGGTACATCAGGGATCCGACGATGATCACCATAATAACCACGGTGTACAAGAAGACGAAAATTTTGTGGGTACTGGCGCGAATGGCCCTTCCCAGCGTTTGGGCCTCGCTGAGATATTTAACCAGCTTGAGCACCCGGAAAACCCGCAGAATTCTCAGGGTGCGGATCACCAACAGATAATGGGTCCCGGGAAAAAACAAACTGAGATAGGTGGGGATAATGGAAAACAGGTCCACCAGCCCGAAAAAGCTCCGGGCATAATAAATGGGGCTTTGCACGGAGATCAGTCGAAAGAGGTATTCGATGGTAAACAGAATGGTAAAAAACCACTCGGCATAACGCAGGGCCTTGAGGTGATTCACCCGAATCGAGGCGATGCTCTCCAGCATGATCACCAGAACGCTGAGCAGGATGGTAATGATCAGCAGGACGTCAAAGAGCTTACCGGCAAAAGTATCGGCTTCAAAAATCACCTCATGGATTTTTTTACGGAGTCTGGATGCTCCGGCCGGTGCCCCAAGTTTGTTCATACCTGTCCATAAAAACGGATAATGATCAGCAGCCGCTCCCCCTCACCGGGGTAAGGGGGACGGGATTAAAATTCGTAGCTTACCGAAACCCGGTTGGCAAAGCGCCCGGAAGAGCCGCTGCCCGAAATAAAGTCCGGGCCGTCAAAGAGGAACTGGTCGTTGATGTCCAGATCCAGCTGAAAGGCCCCAAAGCGCACCCCTGCCCCGAAATAAAAGTCGAAATCCGAAGCCCAGCGGCGATCGGTAACCCGGCTGGTATTGGGTAATTTATAGGAAGATTCCGTTTCCTGATAGCGCTGCACGGCCCCCACCCTCAGGAAGAGCCACCGCAAAGCATGGGTTTCCGCCCCAATGTAAAAAGCGGGCATATTGGTAATCCGGGTTCTTTCCGAGATAACATCCGGGGTATCGCCTTCATCCTGGCGAATGCCGAAGACTTCCAGACCGGCCACCACCAGGTTTTCGGCATTGATCTGATAGCGGACCCCGCCCAGCATCCGGAATTCCAGATAGGTGCGATCGGATTCCACCCCGTTAACGTCATAAATGCTGGTAAAATTGTTGAGGATAACCGCGGGAACGTATTGAAGCCCATCTTCAGGTCCCAGGAAAAAGCGTCCCGCCACCCCAAAGCCGATGCCGGACCAATCGTAGGTATCGTTCCGGGTTTCGGAAAGCACCTGCGGCAGGCCAAAAAAGGCGCTGAAATCGTAGAAAGGACTGCTAACCCCGCCGGCCAGTTCAAAATAGCGGGCCTGCTCGGACAACGCCAGGGAATCTATCGGCGAACTTTCGGCATCGGCGTCGGCATAAGCGCCGGTAAAGCGGAAGCCCAGGGCCTTGTCCCCAACCGGGAAGGAAAAAATCAGATCGGTGGCATGGCGCAGGAAGATCAGATTGGAGGCATTCACAGGCACGGGAAGGTTCAGGGGGCGGTTGAGATACAGTCCGACAATGGCTTGATTTCCCATCGGCAGGTGAATTCCGGCGGAGAAAGAATTCTCATCATAATACTCGCGCAATTCGGCGATAACCAGATTGCGATACAGCATGGTGCTACCCGGGAAAAGGGTGACGTTGCTATTGTCTTTCAGGAAAATCCCGGTCTGCCCCATGGATTGGGTTCGGGATTCGCTGGCGGCCAAATTTCCGGTAAACAACAGAACAGCCACCAAAAAGGAGATTATTTTTTTGTTGAGCATTGCTGCCTCCGTCGCTAAACTTCAGATACCCTGATATGTGTCAAAAACCAAACGGGCTGTCTTCTGGCTGAGTTATGGGTGTTCTTTTCCAAACATGACTGGCAAATCTTGAGAAAAACTACGCAAACAGTTTCTCTAAATCAAGTTTTTTCAGAAAGATGCAATTTGTTTATCTTGTTTCAACAGGGCATTTCACAATTCGCCCGGGGATGAGCAACGATGCAAAATCACCGCCAGTTTTCCGAAATAGACAACATCCCATTTGCCTTTTATGAGAAGGGCAATGCTCGGGAAATCCTGGTTCTGACCCACGGCGGTGGAAGCGATTCCGCCCCGTTTTGCTGGCAATTTGTCTGGGAGGATCTGGCCCGGCATTTTCGGGTCTATGCGCCGGATCTTCCCGGCTTCGGCGACAGCCCGTGGTATCCGGAGCATCTCGCTCCCGGAGAATCCCTGGTGGCCTACCACGCCCGTTTCCTGAAAACCTTTATCGAACATCTCCCCACCCCACGGGTAAACCTGGTGGCCTTCTCCATGTCCGGCGCGGCAGCGTTATCCCTCACCCTTAAGCACCCGCAACTGGTTAAACGGTTAATCCTGGTGGACGCTTATGGGCTGGGCGGGCCTCCCCCGGGGGGACCGGCCGGTTTTTTGTCAGCAAAAATTCCCGGGGTTCAGCAATTGGTGAGGGGGGCGCTGATTCGCCAACCGCGCCTGGTTAATTGGGGGTTCCGCCGTTTGTTTGCCCAGCCGGAGCGGGTCAGCAGCGAATTGACCTGCCAGGCCTGGGAAGCCATCTCCAATCTGCCGGAGCATCCCGCCTGGAAACGGTTTATGCAGGAAGAGCTCAGTCCGGTTCGCATGAGAAGCGACTTCCGGGGTCGGCTGAAGGAGATATCCTGCCCTACCCTGCTGATCCACGGAGAAATGGACCGGCTTTTTTCCCGGGAGTCCGCGCGCCGGGCCAGCGAAACTCTTTCCCATGGCCAGCTTGAGGTTCTGGATCAATGCGGGCACTGCCCTCAGTTCGAAAAGCCCGGGGCAATGGTGGATCTTATTCTGGATTTTTGTGGTAAGGTTAGCCGGAGCGGGTAATACGATAGATGGACACGTTTGCCGGCCGGCTGGCATTGGCAACCGTTATGGTAAAATTCTCCAGTTGAAAACCACCCTCGCGAAAAGCCTGAAAAAAAGGATCGGCCACGGTTCGATTGGGTTCGCTGAGATAGATAACCCCTTCCGGGGCCAGCATTCTTGAGCAAAGCCCGATGAAGCTCCGAAAGGAATGGGGCTCGTAGGCAACATCGGCGGCCAGGATGACCTCAATTCCTTCCGGGACCGGTTGGGCATCCCGCCAGTCCAGGAGAAGGACATCCGGCAGATTGTGAAAGTTGACAATCCAGTTCAGTTCCGCCATGCGAAGGGCTTCCGGATCCCGGTCGCTGAAACAAACCCGTGCTCCTTTTAATCCGGCGGCAACCCCGGCCAGACCCAACCCACAGCCAAGTTCCAGGCAATAGCGCTCATCAAAATCAACTTCCTGAAGAAGATACAATGCCAGAGCCCGGGAGGCCGGCCAAAGCTCCGCCCAATACGGTGTGTCGCGATCCGGGTCCGCGGATTCGCTGGCAATCCGATCAATAACCGCGTCCACATCGCCCACCTGGTAAAAGGGGATGGTCCGGTTTCCCAAATCCAAATCGTGATACTGGAGGGCAAAACGGCGGGACAACCATTGGTAGAGCCCGTCGAAGCGGTGAGCAACCTCGGGCGAGTAGGGTAATTCGAAGGTCATGAGCTGTGCTCTTCCGGGGCAGGGTGTTGCGAACAAACCGCCATTTCGATCCAGAAGGAACTGCCCAGCCCCGGACCTTCACTTTCGGCCCCGACCTGGCCACCGTGCAAGGTCATCAAATCCTTAACCAGTGCCAATCCCAGTCCGGTGGAGACCTCTCCCCCGCTGGGTTTGGCGGACAGGCGGTTAAATTTCCTGAACAGACAATTTTTGTCGTCTTCGGAAAGTCCGGGTCCGTTATCCTCCACCCGGAAGCGCCATTTCCCGGGGTTTTCCCCTTCCTCGGGGCTGAGTTCAAAAAAGAGGCGGATCCTCCCCCCGAACGGGGTGAATTTGATGGCGTTGCTCACCAGATTATCCAGAATCTGGTGCATGCGATCGGGATCTACATCCGCCCAAATCGGGGCATCGGTTTTCTGCAGCAGAAAATCCTGCTCCTTGCGCCGGGCCAGGGGCAGGTTGTTGTGGTAAACCTTCTCCACCATTTCCTGAATATCCACCGGCGTTTTTTTCAACAAAAGTGCGCCGCGTTCGATGGCGGTATTGTCCAGCAGTTGCCGGATGATGCGCAACATTCGCTCCGCCCCGGTGTGAATTTTTTCCGCAGCGTGGTAGACCTTTTCTTCCTGATCCCCGGTATTGAGAATCCGCTCCGCAAATCCCTGAATAACCTGAAGGGGATTTTTGAGGTCGTGGGCGGCAATCCCAAGGAACTCCGATTTCAGTTGATTGGCCTCCTCCAGGGATTTATTCATTCGGTCCAGTTTCTGGTAGGCTTCCTGAAGCTCTTTATTATATTCCTGAAGCAGCTCCTTCTCCCGCACTTCTTTCACCATATAGTTGAAAGCGCGCCCCAGCATTCCGATTTCGTCCCGGGTGGAAACCGGCACCTCCACCGTTTCGGCTCCCTCCGAAAAACGCAGCACCGCTTTGGAAACCCGGGCGATAGGGCGGCTGATGTAACGACCGGCAATCGCGGCCAGCACAATCGCCAGAATTCCCCCGATGATACTGGAGATCAGCACTTCGGAAACCTCTTCCTCCACGGCCATCAGGTAGATATTGTCCCGGAAATCGACTTCCACAATGCCGACGCTGGCCCCATCACTGTTCAGAATGGGGGCGTAAGCGGAAACCCACATTCCGTTTTCATCCATATAAACCCCGGTGTAACTGCCGGAGGTGCCGATGATGGCGGGGAACATTTCCGCCCGCACCGGATAAAGATTGCCGACGAACCGCTCATCCAGCATCACCGCAAATTGCAGGGTATCCGGGGAATACGGACGAAAGGCATACATCCAGTTGCGGTTGAACCCCAGGTGCTTGTTGGCGTGATAAAAATGGTTGATCCGGTCGTGAATCTCGCGATAGGCCGGGGTATCCATACTTTCCCGCCCTCTGAGGGTCTGGAACTGGTCGCCGTCTATGGTCGAAGCAAGGGAGTTGGCGGCCAATTGGAGCTGGGACTGGATATTCCCCAGGATCATGGCTTTGTTGCGCTGGTAGTTGAAGAAACCGATCCCCAATACCGTGCCCATCAGCAGAATGCTGAGCAGCAGACCGATTTTTATCGCTAGCGGAAAGGTGCTGCGGGTGTCAAAGGTTCGTTTTCCCAAGGGGGTCATCGGTGGGTTGCCTCCGCGGTCCGGGCCACTTCCCCACCTTGCGCAGCGGGGTGATCCTCCTCCATACACAGATAGACTTTTTCCGGGGAAACCCCCAATTCCAGGCAAGCATCTCGTATGGTCTTCAGCATAAATAGGCGCTGCGGACGAGGATAGCGGATTTTGTTATCGAAGCTGGCGCTCATTTCTTCTTTCAGCAAAGTCGATTCGGGATAATTGCGTTTGAATTCCAGAAAAACCTCATGGGTAAATCGGACCACCCCGACTGAGATATAGGCAATTTGTTGTTCGGGAACCGCTGCCAGCAAAGCGCCGGTCAGTTCCCGATAAGCGCTCTCGAGATCGTCCCGGTATACCACCGGGTCATAGTGAACCCCCAGGGTAAATCCGGCTTTGGCAAGCCGGGACATGGCCGCCAGGCGGTTCCCGAGTCCGGGGGTTCCGCGATCCAGGGCCAGGGTGCTTTCTTCAGGCGAGAGGGAAAAGGTCACCACCACGTTGGGTAAGGGCCCCAATTGCAAAAGGGGCCGAACATTAACGGCCTTGGTGCGCAGTTCCAACCAGGCGCGCGGATGTTCTTCAAAAAAGGGCCAGTACAAAGGCCATTCCTGGCTCAGGGAGGTAAGCGCCAGGGAATCGCTGAATTCCCCCGCATGGAACCAGACCCGCTCCCGCTCCGGGAAGCGCCTCAGGACGGCGGCCATCTCCGCCTGGATTTCCTCGTGATTCACAAAAAGAACCAGGTCCGGAGACTTAAAATACCCTTGTAAATAGCAGTATTCGCATTCGTAAATACAATTGTAGCTGTGGATAAAATAGAAGTGCGGCTCGCCCAGCAAACCGTAGGCATCCGGTGCTTCCTTTACCAGATGGCCTTCTTTGCGGCCGATGTAAAGATTGAGGGCGGTTCTTTTGTGCAGGTACGGTTTGCGAACCCGCCCGAAGACATCCTCAATTTTCCGGATTTCCCGCACCGGAACCTCGGGCAGTTTCTTCAGAATTTTGACAGTCTGGGGTAAGTCGCGAACCTGTGTTTCGACAAATACCTGCTCAAATTTCATTGTGAGGAATCCACCTTCTTATAGATTTGGGGGTCTCCGTTTAAAAGAGCCTGTATTTCCTCCAGGGTAAAACGCTGCAAAGCCTCTCCCAGTTTCCGGGTTTGCCCGCTATTGTGCAGCAAGGCCTTAATTTCCAGCCAATCCTGCTCCAGATGCGGGCTGAATCGCACCTCGAAGCCGGCCTCAGCCAGGGGCTGAACCATTTCTTCCAGAATCCCCCGGAGACGGCTTTCGAAGGGATTGAGGAGAGCATGCAGGTTTTCCAGTAAAGCCTGGGTGCGGGCCTTGGGGGCAATGGGGCGCTGCCGGATTTCCCCGATGCCCGCTTTCTTGAGAATAGCCAGATTTTCTTCCCCGCCCTTAAGCGCCAGGGCTTTGAGCATACTTTCCAGGCGTCGTTGCTGGCTGGCGGTGCAATAAAAACCGGGTCCCAGAGGATTCTCCGCTGCCAAAACAGGCGCCGGGTCCTCAACAATTCCGGCAAAAGTTTCCCGGAAGGCTTGCAGCAAGGGAATACCCGGATCTTCGAGTCTCAAGGTTGCACAGACCTCCCTGGTATCGACGCCGGCGCGGTCCGCGACCAGTTTGAGGGAGCGAAAGGGTAGCGCAAATCTTTTGGCAAGTGAGCCGATGCTCCACAGCTCCCGGTCCACCAGGGGTGCGAAGGGGGCCAGCCGTTGCGCGGCCTCAGGATCTTCGACCCTCTCCACACTGCTGATACAATCAACCGTTGCGTGACCGTCCCTGCTGGTAAAGGAATGGAACAGGGGCCCGTTTTGTCCTTCTCCGTAGCAGGTGCGGATGGAAAGGACCTCACCCGGTTTGGCGCGCTCGTCCAGGGCTCCGGCAATGCCGAGATTGACGATTTCGCGAATTTCCCGGTAAAATCCGCCCAGCACCGCCCCCAGCTTTTCGCTGGTTCGCTGCAGCCCTTCACCGGTTATCAGCAGGAGAGACGCTTCACAGCGATAGAGGCCTTCCACCGGAAAGGCGACCGGTTGAAAAGGGTAGTGTTTCAGAAAAGATCGGGCTTCACCTTTGTGGGCAAAACACAGCAGCATATTGGACGGCAATTTGCTCATCTATCGCATTTTCTCAAATTTAACAAAACTTAATGTAGGCGATTTTGCTGGGAATTGCGAATGGGATTTTGGGATTCCGCGCCGGGTCCGGCGGCAGCATCTCCTTGGGTGGGTCTTCAGGGGAGATAAAAAAGGCTGATGCCCGCCAAAGCGAACATCAGCCTTCGAAAAAGGTGATAAAAACCTAGCGGGTCAGCTCTTCCAGGCGGCTGATCAGGTCGGCCGAGCTCATTTCCGAGGTGGCGTAACCAAGATTGATCACAAAAATATTGTAATTGCCGTCCCGGTTGGAATGGAAGGCCAGAATACTGCCGTCCGGGGAATAAGCCGGGCTGCCGTCGATGGCGTTATTGAAGGTCAGGCGTTCGGCAATGCTGCCGTCTACCCGGGAGCGATAAATCTCGTAGTTGCCGTCCCGATCGGTTACAAAGGCGATGTAATTGCCGTCCGGGGAGCAGGCCGGATTGACGTCGTTGGCGGGATGGTCCACCACGGTCATCATTTGCGAACCATCGGGCTTGATGGTGAAGATATCGTATTGCCCGCGGTTCTTATTGCTGTGGAAAAAGATGCGTTTGTCATCCGCGCTAAAGCAGGCTCCGCCCTCGTTGGCGTCGGACTTGGTAAGGCGGCGCTGGAAGTCCCCGTCGCTTTCCATGATAAACAAATCGCTTTGTTTGTTGAGGTAACCCACCTTGCGCAGGTCGCTGCGTTCCGAGACAAAAATCATTTGCTGCCCGTCGTTGCTGAAGCGCGGCAACCAGTCGTCGGAGACGGATTGGGTGAGATTGGCTTTAAACTGGTCGTTGAGTTGGATGGTCTTGATTTCGCGAACCTTCACCTTGCTTTCCACCGGCCGGTGGTCATCCGCGGTAGAGGTAAAGGCCAGAGCAGCTCCGCTGGGCGAATAAACGGGAGACTCATCGTCCCCGGGGCCCTGCACCAGCATCTGCTCGGTTTGGGAGGCGAGATCGTATTGCACGATATCCCAATCCTGGCCGTTAAATTTCTGAAAAACCAGTTTGGTACCGTCCGGGGAAAAGCTGGGGAAACCTTCGTCTGCCGGGGAGTTGGTTACCCGTTGCACCAGGTAATTCCCGGAAACGTACTGGGCAATTTTTTCCTTGTAAAAGGATCCGGAGCCGCTGTTCATCACGTTCAGAAAAGCCTGGTATGCGGCGCGCTGATTGCCCTGATTGTATTGGAGTTCGCCATATTCAAACTGAATATCGGCCTGGGAGGGATCCGCCTTGATGATATCTTCCATCACCTTGGCCGCCTGGGCATCCATCTTGATATCCAGATAAGATTTGTAGAGCTGCTTCTTAACTTCCAGATCATCCGGATTTTTATTGGATTGCTCCTGCAGATAGGCAATGCGATCCTGGGTAGAGAGATTGTTCAATTCGGAGGGGCTGAGCTTTTTTCCGCCGCCGCATTGCATCAAAAAGGCGGTCAGCAAGCCGACAATCATTAGATTGATCGTCTTTTTCATAGGGCTCCCTTTCGTTCCCGAGGTTAATTGGCACTTTTCAGATTATTAAGAAACTTTTGCGCTTCGCGCTTGAATTCGTATTGGATTCCCGGCCGGTCAATGATTTCCTGATACATGCGGATGGCTTCTTCCCGGCGTCCCAGCCGTTCGTAAGACTGGGCTGCGAAATAAAAGGCGCTGGCCTCCCATTGCAGCTTGGTCTTTTGCGAGAGCAGCGGAATTTTCAGAAATTCGTTGATGGCATTTTCGTATTGCCCGCCGTTGAAATAGCTTTCCCCGATGTAGAACTGGATTTCCGGTTCCTCATTGCTGCTAACTTCATATTTCAGGGCCCTTAGATAATCGGTCGCTTCGCTGAAACGGTTGAGCCGGATCAGAAAAAAGCCCTGAGAAATTTTTTGGTCGATCGCCCCGTCCGCAGTGGGGAATTTTGCGATAAAATCCTTGCTGGCCTGCAATCCGGCTTCCCACAAGCCCAGCTTTTTATAGGTTCCGATCAGCAGAGCCCGCGCGCTTTGTTCGGTATCGGCATCCCCGGCATTGGCAACTGCCAGATGCAGGGCGTCGATTGCTGCGTCACTTTCCTCGGCTCTCAGGAGGATTTGCGCCAAAACCAGGTAGGCATCCCCCAGGAGATCGCTTTGCGGATACTTTTTGATGAAATCGTCAAGGTCCTGACGCGCTTCTTTGGTTTTGTTTAAAGTTGCATTCGTTCTGGCGGTAAAGTATTGCGCGTCATCAACATAATCAGTCTTTTTAAATTTACTGCGCACCCGTTCAAAGGATTTTAATGCAGCCTGATGGGATTTTTTTTCATAAGCGATTTTGCCGCTTTCCAGCTCAAATTGGGCCAGATAGTTATCCAGTTGCGGGTGTTTGGGGTAAGCTTTGGCAAAGGCGGCAATTTCCGCGTTGGCGCCTTTGTTTTCCTCATGCAGCAAACAAACAATCCGGCGCGCTTTGAAGGCCATAATTTGTTCTGGATTTTCGGACATTTTAATGAGCTCGTCGTATTTCAGACGGGCTTCGCCGTAGCGGCCGCTTTGCATGAGAATATCGGCGGAAAACACCAGACCTTGATGGTAATTGCTGCCGCCATCCTCTTTTTTGATCAGGGCCAGGTTGATGAGGGCGGCGTTGTAATCGCCCTCTTCCATGGCCATTTCACCCAGTAGCAGCAAGGCCTCACCGGCGTTCTCACCTTCGGTGGAGCGATTGAGGTAGGTCAGCAATTGCTGCCGGGCCCGGGGGTATTCTTTCTGCAAAAAGGCCGATTTTCCGGCGTAAAAATAAAAGGGAATGGCAGATTCGCCCTCGTAATAACGCAGGACAGGATCCTGCTCGCCCGCGGCGCGATCGGTGGCCAGGCGCTTTTCGATATAGGTCATCGCCGCCTGATAATCCAGTTGCCGAATGTAGGCGTCGGCAATCATCTCGCTGGCGCCTTCCGCGGCAGCGGCGTAATTGTAACGTTCCAGAATCTCCTTCAAAAATCCGGCGGTCTGGTCGTATTGTCCGTTGGCAGCCGCAATTTCGGCAAGGGTGCGATAGCCGTCCGCCCGGCGCGGGTGGCTGGGCACATTCAGCAGAAAATCCTTGAGGGTGCGTATGGCGGCCTCCGGTTCTCCCTTCATCTGGAGCTGCGCTTTTTGCCAGTAAGCATTACCCACCGCCAGGGGGGATTGCCCGGAGGCAATAGCCCGATCCAGAATGGCAATGGCCCTGGTAACGTCTCCGGCTTCCGCGGCGGTAGCGGCCATCGCCAGGCGCGCTTTGGGCAGCAAAGCAGATTGCGGGTAGCGGGTTTCGAAAGCCCCCCAGTATTCCAGGTGTTTGGCCGGGCCGGCGTTATCCCGGGCCAGGGTGGTGGTCAGGAATCGAAAGGTCAGGGTATCCGGAAATGGGGCGAAGCGCACGAAGGTAATGGCTTTTTTCAGGGCTTCCGCGGAGCGGTTGCCGGAATTTTCGCCATTGCCGCCGGTAAATTGCTGGTATTGCTCCTGACGCAGGTAACTTTCGCTGAGGAAATACCAGGCTTTACCCAGGGTGGTGGAGTCCCCGCCGTCCTTGATCACCGCGGAGAAAGTGGCGGCTGCCTGCTCGAAATCCTTGAGGTCCTTGAGATAAACCCGCCCCAGATCAAACAGCAGCTTCTTGCGATCCGTCCCCACCAGCATTTCACCAAATAAACGAGCCAGCTCCCCTACCCCGGTTTGCTCGCCGGTGTTAAAATGATTGCGGATGAATTCAATATGGTCTGTTGCCGGGTTCCAGGAAGCGGAGCTGGGATATTCATCCCTTACCTGCTCGAAGAATAACAGGCTGCGGGCATACTGCCGGTTATTGAAGAAGGCCTTGCCAATTTCAAAAACCAGGTCGTCGCGGTAAATGGAAGTGGGATAGAGGCCCCGAAAACGTTGCAGTTCGTCCAGAGCAGCGCTAAGGGCATTCTGGGCAATCGCCAGGATTACCACCTCGCGGTGCAGCTTTTCCCCGATTTCCTCGGCAGGCACCGTTTCCTGAAAACGCTGCAGGGCCAGTCTCGCCTGGGCAAGCTCTTTTTCGCCCAGGGCCACCCGTACCAGATTCTGGCGGATGGCGGGCAGGTAACGTTCGGAAAGTTCGCCTTTGCGAACCCGCTCTTCCAGCTTCTCCAGGCTTTCCCGGGCGGCGGGGTACTGCTTTTGTTCTACCTGAACGGCGGCGAGATAAAACGCGTCCCGGGAGCTGAGATTTTTGGCGGGAATGCTCTGAAAAGCCTTTTGGGCGGCGGGGTAATCCTTTTTCAGGAAATGGGTGATCCCGGCCATCTCATCGAAACGATAGCGTTCCTGCTCGGGAAAACGCTCCCGAAGGCGTACGATCAACTGTAAAGCCGCTTCATAATCCCGGGTCTCCTGATAAAGCTGGACCAGTGCCAACCCGGCATCCCGCGCCGCCGCGGTTTTGCCGTATTTCTCCACGATTTCCGCATAGCGTTCCCGGGCCCGGTTAACCAGTCCCAGCTTCTGAAAAACCTGCCCCTCTCCCAGCGATGCGGCAGCCAGATCTTCGGCTTCTTCGGTAATACCCCGGACCTTCTCAAACTCGCGGCTGGCCTGCTCATACTGCCCTTTTTTCATGAGCAGCTGACCAAACAAAATCCGGCCCTGTGGGTATTCGGCGGATTCCAGATAGCGATCCAGGAATTCCTTCAGACTTTGATCGGCCCGGTTGAGCTGGTCTACCGACATATAAAGGCGCGCCGCGGAAAGCAGGGCTGCCGGAGCAAGGGAGTTATTCTGATAGAGGATTTTCACGGTTTCATACGCTTTGGCCGCTTCCTCCGCTTTGCCCAGCTTCTCATAACTTTTTCCCACCATTTCCCAGGCTCGCGGCGCGCGGGCATTCTCCGGGAAACCGACCGCCAGGCCCTGAAACTCCACCCGGGCATTGTCGAATTGCCCCAGTTTAAAGAGGGCGTCCGCATAATAGAAACGGGCGTCTGCCTGGCGTTCGCTATTGGGATAACGGTTGATGAAGGTGGAAAACTGCTGAGCAGCGACATCGTAGAAATTTTCGTTGTACAGCTTCAGGGCATAGGAAAAGTCGTTGCTTTCGCTGTACTGCTGAGCCAGGACCACACCGGTATTGGCCAGAAAAAAACAAAGGGTCAAAATGGTAAAGAGGCGTTTCATGAATTTTCCTTCGAAGACAAAACCACTCAAAAAATTTAATACCACCCATCCGCTGAAGGATCTTATCACCGGAGAAACCGACGAAATTTAGCCTTTCTTTTCGATTTTCTCCAGGTTGGCATATTCGGCCACCAGCTTTTTGATCTGTTTGTTGGCGAAAATGACGGTGAGTTTAACCCCGGCCGAGCTGTTTTCCAGGGCCAGAACCTGCCCATCGCCAAATACCTCGTGACGCACCCAATCCCCGATACCAAAGGGGCTGTCCACACTCAGCATATCCGCATAAGGATTTTCCCGCTTTAAGTCGCGCCCCCGACGAGCCGGGGTGCGGGGTTCGAAGTCCATTCCGGCTCCGGTGCTGCGCTGACGGGAAAGATACTGCCCGGGAATTTCCTTCAGAAAGCGGGAGGGTTGGCTCATAAAGGACATGCTGCTGTTGTTGCTAAAACGGCGACGGCGGCGGGCCCATAAAAGGGCCAGCTTGTCCATAGCGCGGGTCATCCCCACGTAAAAAAGGCGGCGTTCTTCCTCCAGATCATCCGGGGTATCCGCGGATCGGGAAAGGGGAAACAGGCCGTCTTCCATTCCCGCCAGAATAACCAGGGGAAACTCCAGGCCTTTGGCGCTGTGCAGGGTCATCAGGGTTACCGCGGAATGGTCGGGATTCCAGCGGTCGATGTCCGTTAACAGGGCCACCTCTTCGAGGTATTTGCCCAGGGAATTGTTTTCCGGATCGTTGTTCTCGACAAACTCGGCAATGCTGCTCAGCAACTCCTGAATATTTTCGAAACGGCTGAGGTCCTCGGGGGCCTGGCTGTTTTCGTACATGCGCAGCAGTCCGAAGTGGCGGACCAGGTCTATAGCCAGTTGATCGGCCGGCAGGGTTTCCGCCCGTTCCCGGAAATCGGCCAGTTCCTTGCCGAAATCGTAAATACTTTTGCGGGTTCGGGGGGCCAGGCTTTCGCAGGCGCCCACCTTGAGCAGGGCGTCAAAAAGGGCGATGTTGCTTTCTTCGGCAAAATTGTCCAGCTGGGTTTGCGAGGTGGTGCCGATGCCCCGGGTGGGAAAATTGATAATCCGGCGCAGCGCCACGCTGTCCCGGGGATTCACCAGAATACGCAGGTAGGCCAGAACGTCCTTGATCTCCTTGCGGTCGTAAAATTTGGTGCCCCCGACAATCACATAAGGCACGTTGCCCCGGCGTAAAGCCTCTTCCAGAGCGCGGGACTGGGC
>JAGRBF010000093.1:17220-20061 GCA_020434205.1 Calditrichota bacterium
TGGCCTCCCGGATAATTTCCACGGCCTTGCGGGCTTCCAGGCGCTCGTCCGGGGTTTCGCAGAGCAGGATTTTTTCCCCGCCGTCCTTATCGCTCCACAAATTTTTACCAAGGCGTTTCTGGTTGTGGGCAACCACGATATTGGCGGCGTCCAGAATGTTCTGGGTGGAGCGGTAATTCTGCTCCAGGCGCACCACCAGGCATTCCGGATAATCCTTCTCGAAGTTGAGGATATTTTCGATGTCCGCCCCGCGCCAGCGGTAAATGCTCTGGTCCTCATCCCCCACCACGGTAATTTTCTGATGTTTTTCCGATAGCTTGCGAATGAGGTGGTACTGGGCCTTGTTGGTGTCCTGATATTCATCGACCAGGACGTAGCGAAAGCGCTTCTGGTATTTTTCCAGGACCTCCGGAACCCGGGTGAAGATGTCCAGGGGATGGATCATCAGGTCGTCAAAGTCCATGGCATTGTTGCGGCGAAGCTGCTGTTGATAAGCCTTGTAGATAGGGGCGATTTGCCGGGACTGCGGGGTATGAGCCAGCTGTTCGAAGCGGTGAGGGTCCACCATGCGGTTTTTGGCGTCGCTGATGACGTATTGAACCCCGCGAGGTGTGAGGGCTTTTCCGCGGATATTAAATTCGTTCATGATCTGCTGCAGCAAACGAACCTGATCGTCCACATCGTAAATGGTGTAGTTGCTGTCGTATCCCAGATGAGAGGCTTCCACCCGTAGAATCCGGGCGCAGATGCTGTGGAAGGTCCCGATCCACAAGCCGTCCACCGAACGCCGCAGGGAGTCCTGAACCCGCTTGCGCATTTCCGCAGCGGCTTTATTGGTAAAGGTAACCGCCAGCAACTCCCAGGGTTTCAGATCGGTGGTTTCCAGGAGATAGGCAATTTTGTGGGTCAGAACCCGGGTTTTACCGCTGCCCGCCCCGGCCAGAACCAGGACCGGTTTGTCCACCACGGTAACGGCTTCTTTTTGTTGAGGATTTAATCCCTCAAGGCGGGATTGGAAAGAGGTCATACCTACCGGTCAGCTTGTCGGGTGAAAATCGGGTTTTGTGTTGTTTGCAAATCTCGCTTGCAAATATAGGCAAAAGGAGCCCCTCAACAAAGCAAAACCCTAGTTAGCAGCCCTCTGTTTGCGCCTTTCACGCCGGCGCACTTCATTAAAACGCTGATGCCAGTAGTTGTGTTCCTTGAGGGTTTTGGAAAACTTGTGGCTCCCATCCCCGTAGGCGACCATATACAAAAAGGCGGTGTCCTCGGGATAAATGCTGGCCAGAATGGACGCTTTGCCCGGATTGTTGATAGGTCCCGGCGGCAGACCCTTGTATTTGTAGGTGTTGTAGGGCGAGTCGTATTCCAGGTCCTTGAAAAGCAAGCGCCGCGGTGGTCCGGGAATGGCGTACTGAATAGTGGGGTCGGCCTGAAGGCGCATCCCGATGCGCAGGCGGTTGTGGTAGAGCGAGGCAATGACGGTTCGCTCGGAATCGACCACCGCCTCTCCTTCCACGATGGAGGCCAGGGTCATCAGCTGATGGCGGGTCATGTTCATTTCCTGCAGGCGCCCGGCCACGCTGTCCGGCTCAAAAATGGCCAGCGTTCTTTTCACCAGAAAAGTCAGGACCTGCCGGGGCGGGGTTTTCCATTCCAACTGATAGGTTTCCGGTAGCAGATACCCCTCCAGCGACTGCGCTTCCTTACCCAATAGTTCCCGAACAAAGGCGCTGTCCGCCACCAGTTTCATAAAGCGGGTGGAGTCGATTTGCAGGCTGCGGGCAAAAATGCCGGCGATTTTTTCCGCCGGAAGTCCCTCCGGAACGGTAACGCGAACCTGCTTGGTGGGGGCTTTCTCCATGTAGTGCACCAGTTCCCAGGTGGAAAGCCCGGTGGGAATGTCGAAATAGCCGGCGTGAACCGTTTTTTCCTTTCCGGTAATTTTACCGAAGAACAGAAAAAGGCGTTTGTGGCGAAGCAGGTTGTGTTTGATGAGGGAATCGGCGACCTGATTGTAGCTGGCGCCACCGGGAATAACCACACTTTGTTTGGGGGCGTTAGGTTCTACCGAAATTTCCGGTTCGACGGTCGTCCAATACCAGGCCCCGGCAGCGCCAAGAAGGATCATCACCACCAGGAAACGGCCCACAAAGGTATCTTTGATCAAATGAATCATAATATTCCACAATAAAAAAAGTCCAAAGCCCAATTGAGACAGATACTTCATGTCAGGGTCCTACGGGGGGATTAGTGGCCGGGTTCCCCGTTTAGCTGTTGATAATAATGATCGACAATTTCCCGGGCAAACGGATAAACGGGCAGATTTTTGGTGATGGGAATAAGCTGGTGCTGGGCCTGCCATTCCCCACCTTTTTCGGTTAGTTTCACCGAACCCAGGAACTCTGCAGCATAGCCATTTTCCACCAGAAGGGTCTGGCCGACTTGCACTGCTTCCCGGCG
Organism: Calditrichota bacterium; assembly: GCA_020434205.1. Lineage (GTDB taxonomy): Bacteria > Calditrichota > Calditrichia > RBG-13-44-9 > J075 > JAGRBF01. Next base: position 19,684 of record JAGRBF010000093.1, read on the forward strand.
CTGCTGGTGTCCCATAATTACCAGATCGAGATAGGGATTCTCCGCAACCAGTTGGCGAGCCATCTCCCAGGATCCGTGAAACAGGAGGATTTGCAGGTCGCTACCCTCAAAAAGAGCCTGTCCCTGGCTGCGCAGCACCGCCAATGGAGGCTCCACCTGCAGATCGCGGTTCTCGATAAATTCGAAGGCGTCCGGCTCAATCAACCCCAGAACGGTAATTCTGATGCCCTCCCGGACCACTTTAACGACCGGCACAAGGGGGAATCGCGGCTCCTTTGCGAAGGTCAGGTTTGCGGAGGTAAAGGGTAATTTTCCGGAAAAGCGGGCGTGTTGCGCCTGCCAGAAGGCGGCGTTTTCGACAAATTCCTGGTCTCCGGC
>JAGRBF010000093.1:20182-33703 GCA_020434205.1 Calditrichota bacterium
CAGGCTGCGCAGGCTGTCCACAAAGCTGGCGATGCGGTTCAGCCCGCCGACCACATCACCGTCGGCGCACTGGCAGTCGTCCATTGCGCAGTTGATATTGCTGGTATAGTAAATGGAAATTTCCCGGGCCTGGCATCCGGCGGCAAGGGTTAGCACAACCGCAAAAAACAGCCGGTACCAGCGGGACAATCGGTGGGGTAATCGCAAAGGAAAAATCCGCCTCAGGGTCCTAGTCGACCTGATCCTTTTCATCTTCCAGGCGGCAGGCTTCGATCAGAACGTTCATGGTGGAGCCGGAAATATTGGGCTGGTCGACATCTTTCTCACCCGGTTCGAAGCGAAATTTGCCGTTTTGCTGCGGGACGGCGCGATAAATCGCTTTTTCGCCGGTCAGTTCTCCGTAAGCGCCGAAGAGCATCTGTCCGCTTTTGAAGACAATTTCTCCGTTGTTTTCCGATTCGATATGGAGCACGCCGCTGCGCTGGTTCAGGTTGAGAAGCTGAATGACCTCAGCCAGGGACAAATCGGCCAGGTTGCCTTCAAAGCCTTTGACGGTGTCGGTGGTGGGGGTGTCCATGGACTTCACTTTGGTAGCCCGTTCCAGCAAGGTTTCCACCTTCTCCAGGAGAACCGCGCGGTCTACCGGTTTGATCAGATATTCGTCTGCCCCGGCCCGGAAGCCGCGGATTTCCATATCCTGATCTTCGAGGCTGGTCAGAAAAATAAAGGGAACCATGGGAATGGGAGAATTATCGCGCACCATCCAGCAGAATTCGATTCCATCCGTCATGGGCATCATCACGTCGGAAATAATCAGGTCCGGCAAAAAGGCTTTGGCCCTTTCCAGCCCTTCATCACCGTTGGAAGCCTGGTCCACCGTATAGCCGGCTTTTTCCAGACTGATACGCAGAAGTTTCAAGACGTGGTCGTTATCATCAACGATGAGGATCTTTTTACCCATAACAAATCTATCCTTTAGAGCTGAAGTGTCCAGGCATTTTTGGCAACGGGGGCAACCTTAAGTCCTGCCGGACATCGCTGCAATATGTCCTTAATAATTGAGAAAATATTGTTTGGAATCAAAAATTTCCAAACTTTTGCAAAAATTAAAGCGGATTGGAAATGCCCCTAAAACGCACCACTTTGTTGCGACCGGTTTTTTTGGCCAGATCAAGTGCCTCCCCGGCCTGCGCCATGGCCTGGGGACCGCTGTCCGAGGATTGCAATCCGGCCACCCCGGCACTCAGGGTCAGTTCTTGCCGGTCGTAGCGGCGGCGTTGGGGACTGCGTTTGATGGCAAAAAAGTCCTCATCAAAAATAGGTTGGGAGCGGATCAGGTTCAGAATATGGGAGGTGGTGTTAAACGCGGTATCCTCGCTGATGCCCGGGTGCAAAATGGCGTATCGATTGCCCTGGGGGCGAAAAACGAGGTCACCTTCCCGGGAGTTGCGCAGGATCAGGTTTCCAACCTTCAACAATACATAATCGGCGGTTTGTTCGCCGAACATTTCCTGAATATCCGAAAACTGGTCAATATCCGTCAGCGAGATGCTCAGGTTCTCCGCCAATGCCGGGGTTTCCGGAAGTTGGGTCTCCAGGACTTTGCCCAGAAGCTGCTGGTTCAACAAGCCGGTCGTGGCATCCAGGCGTTGGTCCTGCGGGGGCAGTTGCAGCCCCTGGCGGCGGGTCAGCCGTTCGCCAATCAACTGGCTGTTCTCCTCTCGCAGGGAGGCGATTAAGCGCTGCCGGTGCAACAGGGAATTGACCTTGGTGATCAGTTCCTTGGCATTAAACGGCTTAAGCATGTAATCGTCCGCCCCCATTTCCATCCCCTTGCGGCGGTGCTCCGGGGCGGTATAGTTGGCGGAGAGGAAGATAACCGGAATCTGGTTGGTCGTAGCCTGACTCTTAAGGATGCCGCAGGCTTCGAAGCCGTTCATCACCGGCATCAGGGCATCCACGATAATCAGATCCGGTTGTTCATTAACCGCGGCATCGACGCCAAGCCTGCCGTTTTCGGCCTTTACCACGTCAAATTCGTAGAACTGGAGCAGGTGCTCCAGGGTCAACAGCATATCCGCGTTATCATCAATGATTAAAATTTTGGACATATACAATCCGTGCAATCCCGTTTTGCGGATCGCCTTCTACCTTATGAAATCGTTTGAAAGCAACCTGGCCGGAGCCCGGGGACCCGCCCCGGATCGGGCGGCATTCCCGGCAATCGTTACAGCAGTTCTTTATACCCGGCCGGGTCCAGCAGCTCCGCCAACTCGGCAGGATCGCTGATGCGAATCCGGATCATCCAACCATCCCCGTAAGGATCGCTGTTAATCACTTCCGGATTACCGTCCAGCGCCTCGTTAATCGCGACCACCTCCCCGCTTACCGGTGCGTACAGGTCCGACACGGCTTTCACCGCCTCGATAGTGCCGAAAGTATCGTTTTGCGATACGCTATCACCGGGGTTGGGCAGTTCGACAAAAACGATATCCCCGAGTTCGCCCTGGGCGTAATCGGTAATGCCCACCGTTACCACGTCTCCATCGACATGGGCCCACTCGTGATCCTTGGTATACTTCAGGTTGTCCGGGGTATTCATTGCAATTCTCCTCAGGCTTCGCTGCTGATTTCCGCCTTGGCTTTTTGGTAAATTTTTTCGATAAAATGGGTATCGAAATCACCCGTTTTAAATTCCGGGGTATTGATAACGAACTTATGAAAAGGGATGGTGGTGGCGATGCCTTCCACAACAAACTCATCAAGGGCCCGGTTTAAACGGGCAATGGCGTCTTCGCGGTTGCGCGCCGAGACGATCAACTTGGCGATGAGAGAATCGTAAAAAGGCGGCACCTTATAGGCATTGTAAATATGGGTGTCTACCCGAATTCCTGGGCCGCCGGGCAGGTGGAGATTGGTAATTTCACCCGGGCGCGGCATAAAGTTGGCCGCGGGGTCTTCCGCATTGATACGGCATTCGATGGCGTGGCCTCGCGGATAAAGATCTTTTTGTTTGAAGCGCAGACTTTTGCCGGCGGCGATGCGGATTTGCTCCTTGATCAGGTCCACCCCGTAGACCATTTCCGTGACCGGATGCTCCACCTGAATCCGGGTGTTCATCTCCATAAAGTAGTAATTACCGTGTTTATCCAGCAAAAATTCGATGGTGCCCGCGCTGGTATAACCCACGCTTTGCGCACCCTTAACCGCAATTTTGCCCATTTCCTTGCGCAAAGCCTCGGAAACCACCGGGGAAGGGGCTTCCTCGATCAACTTTTGGTGGCGGCGCTGGATAGAACATTCCCGTTCACCCAAATGAACGATGTTGCCGTGATGATCCGCCAGAAGCTGGATCTCGATGTGGCGGGGACCTTCGATGTATTTTTCGATGTAGAGGGCGGCATTCCCGAAACCGGCCTCGGCTTCGGCACTGGCCATCATGTAGGCGTTGGAGAGGCTGGCCTCATCGCGAACGATGCGCATACCCTTGCCGCCGCCACCCGCCACCGCCTTCAGGATAACGGGGAAACCAATGGTTTTGGCCACCGCCAGGGCTTCTTCCTCACTTTTCAAAACCCCGTCGCTGCCCGGCACTACCGGCACACCGGCCTTTTTCATGGATTCCTTGGCCACTGCTTTGTCGCCCATTTGGGTAATCACCTCGGCGGTGGGACCAATGAAGGTCAACCCGCACGAGGCCACCATCTCGGCGAATTCGGCGTTTTCGGCCAGAAACCCGTACCCGGGGTGAATGGCATCGGCATGGGTGATTTCGGCAGCGGCAATCAGGCTGGCTTTATTGAGATAACTTTTGGACCCTTCCTGGGGGCCGATGCAAACACTCTCATCGGCAAAGATGGTATGGGAAGCCGTTTCGTCCGGGGTGGAGTAAACAGCAACCGTTTTAACCCCCAGTTCCTTACAGGCGCGGATAATGCGAAGGGCGATTTCTCCGCGATTGGCAATCAGAATTTTTGAAAACAAGTGCGGTAATCCTCCAGTCAGTCGGTTGTAGAGCCCCTTTTTCAGGCTCACTTTTCAATCAAAAACAAAACCTGATTGTATTCTACTGGCTGACCGTTTTCGACGAGAATTTTGGCGATTTTGCCACTGAATTCGGATTCGATTTCATTCATCAACTTCATGGCCTCAATAATACAAAGGGGATTCCCCGTGGAAACGGTATCCCCTACTTCCACATAAGGATCTGCATCCGGCGAGGGAGAGCGGTAAAAGGTCCCCACCATCGGCGAGCGAACCTCGTTGTAGCGATCCGGGCTGGGGGCTTCCTCGGCCGCGGGAGCCGCGGGAGATCCGGCCGCAGGTGCTGCCGCCGGCATGGCGGGTTGTTGCAGGTACACCGGATTGCCGGACATGGCCATTCCCGCCCCAACGGTATGATCCAGCTTACTGCTTTTACTGATGCGAAGTTTCCGCCCCTCCTCAACGATCTCCAACTCACCGATATTGCTTTTTTCCACAATTTTGATGAGTTGTTTGATCTCTTGAATATCCATTTGTCCTCCGGATTTGCAAAATGTAGATCGAAAAATATAAGGCGACAGCCATTTTTTTGCAAGGCTTATTTGGAGTTCCCGAGGAAATCGCCAGGCAAATTTACAGCAGGTAAGCCAATAATAATCAATTTCTTAAATGAACAGTGTTTTTTGGTCGTCCCGGCAGACCATCTACCCAACGGCCTCCCGGTATAGCCCCTTATCCTCAATAAAGGAAAGCACGCTATCCGGAATGAGATAGCGGGGGCTGAGCCCTTTTCTCAGGAAACCCCGAAGTGCGGTGGCGGAGAGGTCGATCAGAATGGTGGGAATCACCTCTATACGCCCGGCATAGGCCGCCGGCAATTCCGGCAACCGGTACCCGGGGCGGGCAAATATGCCCAGCCGGACCATCTCCACGATCGTGTCCGGCTCCCGCCAGCGCGGAAAATCCTTCAAATTGTCTGCCCCCATCAAAAAGCAGAAATCCGCGTCGGGTCCATATTCTTCCCGCAATGCCCGCAGGGTATCCACGGTGTAGGATGTTCCGGCCCGTTCGATTTCCAGAGGATTGACGGAGAAGTGGGGATTGTCCGCTATCGCCAGCCGCAACATGGCCAGGCGGTCCCTGGAGGGAATCAGGTCTTCGCGACTTTTGAAGGGGTTCTGATGGGTGGGAATAAAAACAATCTCGTCCAGATGCAGGAGCTGACGGGCGCTTTCGGCCAGGCTGAGGTGCCCGTGGTGAACCGGATTGAATGAGCCGCCAAACAGTCCGATTCTGCGCCCCAGGCCCGCCTTAGTCATTAAGACTGGCTTCGCCTGTTTCCATCCCGGCCGGCACATCCACCAGATCGCCAAGGCGTCCTTTGGCCCGACTGGCGAATTCACTTTGGGGAAATTTTTCCAGAAAAAGGGTGAAGGCGGTTTGAGCTTCCGGGAAGCGCTTTAGCTTGAACAAACTTTCCCCGCGAAAAAACATCGCCTCTTCAGCCGAAGGGGTATCGTAGTATCGCTCCAGAACAATATCGTAGTAAATAAGGGCCGAGTCCCAGATTCCCATCCGGCGATAGGTGGTGGCGCCGATCAATTGTTTGTGGGCCAGCTTTTCCCGAAGGTTGGCAATCAGCTTTTGGGCTTCTTCATTCAGCTCATGGCTGGGATTTTCTTCAACGAAGTTTTGAAAACGGCGCATGGCCTGGCGGGTATATTCCTGGTCGAGTTCGGCTCGCAGGGACATCCGGTAAAAGGACAGCCCCACCTTAAACTGGGCCAACTGATTAAAGGGGCTTTGGGGATATTCGTTGATCAGTTTTTCGTATTCGGAAATGGCGATCAGGTATTCTTCGCTTTTAAAGTGCGATTCCGCCAGATAATACTGGGCCTCATCAACAACGGGGTGGCCGCTGAAGCGCAGGGTTACCACGGTAAATTCGGTCGAGGCGCTCAAATAATCGCCATTGTCAAACTTCTTTTTGGCATAGGCGAAATATTCATCCGGCCCGAGCGCCTTCTTGTTAACCCGGTCTCCACAACCGCTAAGTAACATCATCGCCAACACGCCGACCCACAAGGCAACAGGTCTCAAACTCATTATCAATCGCTCCTTAGTGCATAAAAAAGATAAACAACCACCGCCGTTGCCCCGATTACCAGGCCGGGCTCCAACCACCGTTTTATAAGCCCGTTTTCGGAGATGGTTCCCCGGACAAACTCCGGGGCCCCCTGCTCTGCGACCCGGAGTTGTTCCCGGGTAAGGGTATCGGAAAGGGCCTTTTCAATCGGACCGCTAAAAACCACTTTCCCTTCGGCATTACTGACCAGCAGATGAAAGGTCAGGCTAACCGTCCTTTGCCAGGCGCGGGAGCGCCCCATCCAGTTGCGAGCCGCGGTCTGATACGCCACCGTTGCCGAAACATTGTCGACCTCGACAACCGCCTTTAAATGAGCGGCTTCTTCGGGGGTTGAATAAACTAAATAATTCCCGGCAAGGCAACTGTCGGTTAAAATAATTCCCGCCCAAACGGAACGGGTATCCTGCCGGTTATAGCGGATGGAAAGGGTATCGCCCGGCGTTGCCACCGTTTTAATCTGTTCCAGGGTCGCGCGGCTTAACAAATCGGCCAGAACAGCCTGGTTGGAGCGGGGTTGGGCAAATAATCCGGAAAGGATAAAGGGCAATAAAGCCAGGAAGCCCAACCTATCTCCGCGGCGATTCACGGCGGATCTCCCGATTGGAATCCAGGGAGCGGTAAACCCATTCGATCATTTCCATCACCTTAACCGCCTGATTAATATCGGAAGAAGGGGTCTCAAACCGGCCTTTGACAAAGTCGATAAAATGGCGGATTTCGCTCTGATAAGCCTTGCGAAACAGCACCTTTCCATCGGTATCCACCATGGGGGTAACATCCAGTTCTTTGCCCTGCCAAATGCGGTTGATCTTGAAGGGATTCAGCGAGCAGGCCCCCGATTCGCCGAAAATTTCCCCGTGGAACCGGTCGCTGGGAATAGGAAAATTCCAGCTGACGTGGCAGGCCAGTTTCAGGCCATTGTTGAACCGCATATAGAAACTGCAGAAATCCTCCACTTCCAGATCGTGGTTGATCTGCTGGGAATGGGCTTTTACAGACTCTATTTCCGGAAATCCGGTAATCCACCAGGCGGTATCGATCAGTTGGAGTCCCAGATCCAGCACTACCCCGCCGCCGGCCACCCCTTTACTGAGATGCCAGGGTTCTTTGAGGGCCTGGAACTTGGCCTGCAGCCATTCTGCTTTGATAAAAAATACCTCACCGAAACGCTTCTGTTCGACGAACTGGTGAACCGCCACCAGATCCGGGCGGAAACGGGTGTGCATCCCGATCATCACCCCTTTGCCGCTTTTGCCCGCCGCTTCAGCGATCCGGCGGGTTTCTTCCAGATTCCGGCCGGCGGGCCGCTCCAGAAAAACGTGCTTCCCGTGATGCAGGGAAAGCAGGGCCATGGGCAGGTGGAGGCTGTTGGGGGTAAGGATAAAAACGGCGTCCAGATCGCAACTGTTCAGCATCAGATCGATATCATCAAAAACATTGGGAATGCGGAAACGATCCGCCAGGACACTGGCTTTGCGGGCATCTACATCACAGATAGCCGTCAGGTTAACATCCGGCATCTGGGACAGGAAGGGCAGGTGGATAATCTGCGAGACACCCCCGCAGCCTACCACCCCGATTTTCACCCTGGCATCAGACTGTTTTGCCATTTGCGCACCCTCAAAAGTTTCTGGTATGGTCGGCCGACAATTTTCCATTCTTATTCAAAAAAGCCGCAGCTAGCCCACGAATTGCCGGCCGGGGCGCATACGGCGAGGAAGGCAACTGCACCGAACCGGCAGATGCCGACGGACAGCCACGGGAATAATCAATTGGATATGGATAAGACAGGAAGGTGGTGTTAATACGTTTACTCATCAAGCGGCTCTTTTAAAATATCCTTGAGCAACTTTCCAGGCTTGAAATGGGTTTTCCGCCTGGCGGGCACATAAATAATTTCCCCGGTGCGGGGATTGCGGGCCTTGGGCTTGGGCTTGGTTTCCTTGACCTCGAACACACCAAAATCGCGTATCTCAATCCGGATTTCCGGGTCCGCCTCGCTCAGGATTTCCCGCAGCGACTGAAAAACGGCGTTCACGAAATCTTCCGTAATGTAGATTTTCTGCCCCATCATTTTGGCAACGCGCTTAGCCACTTCTTTTTTAGTGACAGTTTTCATGGAGCACCCTCCAGAAGCTTATTTTTGGTGATGTTGGGTCTTGATTTTGACAGAAATTAATTGTGAGCGTGTTTTTTTGCAAGGAGAAAATTATAAATGGTTAAGAAATATAGAATTACTGCTTAAAGTTACCGGTAAAGCTTTTCTTTTGGGTGGTCAGCGCCCGGCATTTGAGCAGTTTGTGCACAGATCCCTGAGAAGAGACCCTTTTTCAGTTTATTTCTCAACCCTCCCGGCCTCACTCCAGCATTTTTTTGAGTTCCTGCAACTTCAGGAGCGCCTCAATCGGGGTCAGGTGGTCGGGATCCAGCTTGCGCAATTCGCCCTCCACCACCGAGGGACGGGGCGGTTCAAAAAGGCTCAGCTGTTGTTCCTTTCCCGTCATTCCGCTGATGCCGCGAAGATCCCCTTTTCGGGCCCCGGCCGCTTCCTCACCCTCCAGACTCCGCAGCACCTCCCGGGCTCTTTCGATAACCGCGGCCGGTAATCCGGCCATCTGGGCCACGTAAATTCCGTAGGAATTGTCCATGCCTCCCCGTTCGATTTTGCGCAGGAACACTACGTGATCCTCGTATTCCCGAACCGCCACCCGGTAGTTTTTGACCCGGGGATGCATGCCTTCCAGGCGGGTTAACTCGTGATAATGGGTGGCAAAAAGGGTTTTGGCAGCCACCCGCTTGTGGTGATGCAGGTATTCCGTCATGGCCCAGGCAATGGAAAGACCGTCGTAGGTGCTGGTCCCCCGCCCCACCTCATCCAGCAGAATCAGGCTTTGGGGAGTGGCGTTATTGAGAATATTGGCGGCCTCCAGCATTTCCACCATAAAGGTGCTTTCCCCAAAAGCCAGGTTATCCGAGGCTCCCACCCGGGTGTAAATGCGATCGGTAAGGCCGATCCGCGCCCGTTCGGCGGGCACGAAGGACCCGATCTGGGCCAGAAGGACAATCAAACCAACCTGACGCAGATAAGTCGACTTTCCGGACATATTGGGACCGGTAATCAGCATTATTTGAGTATCGCGGTTGCCCAGAGCGGTATCGTTTTCGATAAAACTTTCGTCCGGGGGCAGCAATCGCTCCACCACGGGATGGCGGCCGCCTTCGATAACGATTTCCTCGCCTTCATCCACTTCCGGCCTGGCGTATTTGTACATCACCGCCGCCTCGGCAAGGGCCGCCCAGCAATCCAGTTCGGCAATCAGGCGGGCGTTGTTCTGAATGTCCTTGCCATGCCCGGCAACGGTGTCGCGAATTTCCTGGAAAAGCTGATATTCCATCTCCCCCATTTTTTCCTCGGCGCCCAGAACTTTCTCCTCGTATTCCTTAAGGGCCGGGGTAATGTAGCGCTCGGCGTTTACCAGGGTCTGTTTGCGGATAAAGTAATCCGGCACCTTGGCACTGTGAGCGCGGGTAACTTCGAAATAATACCCAAAGACCTTGTTATAGCCGATTTTGAGGGAAGGAATATTGCTTTTTTCGCGCTCCTCGCTCTGGAGGTTAAGCATCCAGTCCTTGCCCTCCCGGGAAATTTGGCGAAGCTCATCCAATGGCGGATGATAACCCTCCCGGATAATCCCGCCTTCGGTGAGGTTGAGCGGGGGGTTTTCGTCGATGGCTTGCTCAATCAGGGCCACAACCTGGTCCATGTCCCGCAGATTATCCCGATAATCCCGCAGGGCGGGGACATCCCACGCCCCCAGCGTTTCCCGCAGGGGGGCGATTCCCGCCAGGGCCCGGCGGAGCGAATTGAGGTCCCGCGGACTGGCGCGCCCGGTGGATATTCGTCCGAGCAAACGCTCCAGATCGGATATTTCTCCCAGTTGATCCCGGACTTCCTCCCGGCGATGGTTATCGCTAAAAAAGGCCTCAACGCGGTCCAGGCGTTGCTTAACCGGTTCCAGGCGCACCAGAGGGTGGGTAATGAGCTGGCGGATCAACCGCCCTCCCATTGGGGTAACGGTTTTGTCCAGAACTGCCAGAAGGGTCCCTTCCTCATCCTGCCCCATGATGGGATTGAGGATTTCCAGATTGCGCCGGGTGGCGTTATCCAGAATCATGTGGTCCCCGGCGCTGATAACCGCAAGGCGGTGGATATGGGGCAGTTCATTCTGGAAATTGTATTTACCGTAGTGCAATACGGCGCCTGCGGCGGTAATGCCCAGGGGATATTCTTCCGCCCCGAAGCCCTTGAGGTTGCTGGTTTTAAAATGTCCGGTGAGGGTTTCGTAGCCGTATTGGTGGCTGAAAATCCAGTCGTCCAACCGGGTGAGCACCGCACTGATTTTGCGATCCAGGGAGGATTTCAGGGAATCAAACATGCCGGCGGGGAGCAGAATTTCCCGCGGCTGCACTTCCTGCAGGTAGTGAATCAGATTGGCGAGTTCGATTTCGCAAAGGTTAAATTCCCCGGTGGAAAAATCGCAGAACCCCACCCCTACCCGGCTGCCTTTGAGGATAATTGCCGCCAGGAAGTGGCTGGCATTGCTGCGCAGCAGTTTCTCGGAGAGCGCCGTTCCCGGGGTTACAATTTCGGTAACCTCCCTTTTGACCACCGTCTTGGCTTTTTTGGGGTCTTCCACCTGCTCGCAGATGGCCACCCGATGTCCGGCCTGGACCAGGCGCGGCAGGTAATTGTCCAGAGCGTGGTAGGGAAACCCGGCCAGGGGCACGTCGGCGGTTTTGCCATGGGCCCGCTTGGTGAGGGTAATGCCGAGCACCCGGGAAATCACCTGGGCGTCTTCATAAAAAGTTTCGTAGAAATCCCCCATCCGGTATAAAAGGATCATGTCCCGGTATTTGTTCTTGATGGCCAGGTACTGGACCATCATCGGGGTGGTTTCTGCGGATTTCTCGGGGGCGGATTTTTTGGCCATGCAGGCAAAATCGGGATTTTGGGTCGATGGATAACGGCGGCAAAACGTTAATTTCAGGAAGGCTAAATATAAGGTTTTGATAAACCTTATCCAACCACTGCAGGATTAATTCACGATTTTTTCGATGGAGGATTCGATCGGCAGGGTAAAAATAAAATCGCTGCCGTCCTTCTGGGAACTCTCCACCCAAATTTCCCCGCCGTGCAAATCAACGATCTCCTTGCAGATCGAGAGCCCCAGGCCGGTCCCGCGGACGTTGAAGCTCTGGTTTTCGTCGGCTTGTTCGTATTTTTCGAAGATACTGGCGATCTGGTGTGCGGGAATTCCCACCCCGGTATCGCGAACTGAAATGCGGGCAAAAAAGCGTTCGTTGTCCTCGATATTGCGTTTCTCCAGGCGGGTGGACACGAACACCTTCCCCTTTTCCGGGGTAAACTTGAGGGCATTGCTGAAGAGGTTGTTGAGAACCTGCTCGATGCGCAGGCTGTCAAAAAAGAGGAGTGGCAAATTGGCGTCCAGGTCTTTTTCGATGGTAATCTGCTTGTTCTTGAGCAGGACCCGATGGTTATCCACCTGTTTTTCGATGAGGGTGTTGATTTCGTCCAGCTTGGGATCGATGTTGAATTTGCCCACGTCCAGCTTGGAGGCAATCAGGAAGTTGTCCACCAGGGTGAGCACCTTCTTGACATTTTCCTTGGCGATATCCAGCAATTCTTCCTGCTCGATATTGATCTCGCCCACCACCCGGTTGCGAATCAACTCAATAAACCCCTGAATAACGTTCATCGGAGAGCGCAGATCGTGAACGATCATGGAGTTGAAGTCCGCCTTCATGCGTTCCAGGCGTTTGATCACCCGCAGGTCGTTGATGATCAGGAAATAACCGGATCTTTCGCGGCGTTCGAACAGCGGGAAGGCAAAGGTGGAAACGGGGATTTTATCGGCTTTAACGGAGACGATCTCCAGCTCCAGGTTTTCCACCCGGGTATGGGCATCGCTTTCGGTGGCCAGGAGGGTTTCCCGCATCTCCTGTAATTCCTGAGCGGATTTGGGGGTAAACAGATCACCCAGGGGCATGCCGATCAGCTCCCGGTTTTCCTTGCCCAGCAGTTCCCGCACCGCCGGGTTGACGTAAAGGACTTTATCTTCCAGATCGCAGGTGATCAACCCCAGGCTCATGGTTTCCGCCAGGGAGCGATAGCGCTGCTGGCTGGCCTTGAGCTGCTCATAAAGCACCATATTGGCGATGGCCACTGCGGATTGGTTGGCGTAGTATTCCAGCGGGGAAATATTTTCCTGGGTAGGCCGAAGGCGATTGACGGGGTCGGCGACCATCAGGAATCCGTAGAGGTCGCCCCGGGTTTCCAGCGGAAAGATAACCAGGTCCTCATCTTTCCAGGGCTCCCCGCTCATGCCGCTTTTGCCCGGCGCTTCCACACCGGGTTGTACCTGTTCCGGGGTGCGGTAAAAATAGCCGTTGCCCAGCCCCTGGCATTTTTCCAGAAAAGTTTCGAAGGCGGCCAGGGCCATGCTGTTGGTGAGGTCGATCCCGGTGTTGTGGGGACGGCTGAAGCCCGCCTTGGCGCTCACCTGCAGCGAGGCGCCCAGTTCATCCTTAACCAGGATGGCCACGTCATTCCACCCCAATCCCTTGCGAACGCTGCGCACAATGCGATTGAGGATATCCTCCTGAGCCAGATCCAGCTTTATTTCGTGCCCCAGTTCAAAGATGCGGCTCAGCTGTTTTAGCTGCAGATTGGCTTCCTTGACCGTCCGGACCCCCCGCACCACCTGCCGGATGCGGTCGACAATTTCGCCGGCCTTGTGCAGTTCCCAAACCGAAAACTGGCGATCGCTGTCCGTTTTGTTGGCGATCAGCAATCCGCTCAGGGTGTTGCCCATTTTTACCGGGGTCACCAGGACGTTGCGGTAATGCAGTTCCGAAAAGGTTTTGGCCGAAGTCGGGCTGAGCTGGGAGTGGTCGATGATGTTCTCCACTGCCCGGACCTCGTTTTGTTTCAACATTTCGGTGAGGAAACCGTCTTTTTCAGGGAAAATCATGCTTTTGTCGGAGGCATGATGGCGGATATTTCCCTCGCGAAAGTGGAAGAATTTGGGGAAAAGAAACCCGAAACCCTTGTTGTATTGCCAGAATATGGCGCTGTCGGCATTGGTTACTTCGCTGATGGTTTTACAGGCCCGCTCAAAAATGGCATCCTCGTCCAGTTTTTCTGAGATCAGCTCATCGGAAAAGGCATTGATATCGTTTTGTTTGTCCCCGGAGAGGTGCTCATCGCGGATCCGCCGCCCCAGATATCCCAGCACTTCGTTGAGGAAATGCAGCTCCTGAGCGTCCAGCTGGCGATTTTCGTCGCAGCCGACCAGCAACCCGCCGATGGG
>JAGRBF010000093.1:33782-35103 GCA_020434205.1 Calditrichota bacterium
ATGACCTCAGGACGGGATTTGCGGTTCACCAAAAAGGGTTTATTGCTTTTCAACCAGGCGCGGGCAAAGTTGCTCAGATTGGGCAGCAGGGTGGTCAGACGACGACGGGTGGGTGGCATAAACTGCGAAAAATACTCGACCCGGGTCATTTGGGGATTGAGGGTAAAGATGGCCCAATAATCAAGGGAAATGGTTTTGGGCAGGATGTTGATCAATCTCTCGAAGGTCCTGTTCAGGTAACGTTCCTGATAAATGACCTGCAGGCATTGGTTAAAACTTTCCTCGAAGCGGTGCTTGAGCTTCTGTTCGCTTTGCAGGTTCACCAGTTCCTTAATGGTGAGGATATTGTGGGCCACCAGGGAATGTTCGGTGGTGTCCTTCAGCAAAAAAACCCGTTTGCCGGGGAGGTTGGAGCGGATTTTTTCGATGGGAAGGCGGTGGTCGTAGAGCACCAGAAACCACATTTCGCTTTGTTGGTGGCCGTCCCGGATGATGTGCAGACATTCCTCGAATTGCTGCGGATCCTGGTCCATAAAAATGATGCTGAGATGGGGCCGGAATTGCTTGACGTACGCGGAGAAATCCGACAAGTTGGGGGCGGCGTACAAATCGAGGTTATGGAAAACCAGATTGGTTTTCAGGTACAGGGGAAGCCCGTCATCGGGCAGATTGAACAGAATTTTGAAATATCGGTTACTCATACAGTCCTGTCCATCGTCCCTAAAGCGCCGTTGGGGCGATTGCGCCGGTAAATGCTCATCAGTCCAAGGAGCACCAACTGTTTTTCCACATGGGAAATCCAACGGCTACGAGGGGCAATCATGTTACTCAGTCCCCCGGTTGCCACCACCACCGGCTTTTGATTCAGCTCCCCGGCAATCATATCGATCAGACCGTCGATCATCGAGACCGTTCCCAGCATCAAACCGGCTTGAAGGCTTTGATCCGTGGATTTTCCAATAACCGATGCCGGGAAATCAAAGGATACTTTGGGTAGTTTGGAGGCCCGTTCATGTAAACCCCAACTGGCCGTTTCCAATCCGGGGGCGATAATTCCCCCCAGGTAAACGCTATCCTCGCTCACTACATCAAAAGTGGTTGCAGTGCCGAAGTCGACCACCACCGCGGGACCGCCATAGGATTCCAGCACGGCCACGGCATTGCAGATCCGGTCTGCCCCCACACTGGTTTTGGGCTGGTAATCTATCCGGATGCCCAGATCCAGGTCGTTTTCCACCACAAAGGGCAGACGTCCGAAATATTTTTCGCTCATGCGAATAAATATCTGGGTAATATTGGGAACCACCGAGGAAATGGCCAG
>JAGRBF010000674.1:0-1359 GCA_020434205.1 Calditrichota bacterium
CAATTTCCGCATGGGCTTGTCCGGCTCGCCGATGGTAACCCTCACCAATCACCCTGTCCTCGCGGATCAGCACTGCCCCAACCATCGGATTGGGCGCCGCGGACCCCATGCCGCCGCGAGCCAATGCCAGGGCGCGGGTCATCATTTCGGTATCAACATCACTGAAAGCCAAGGTCCGGACCTCTGATGTTTGCGCCTAAAAGGCGCGGGTCGCCATTGGATATGCCAAACAAAGCTGCCTGAGGCAGATTTGCAGGACGTCAGCATATTGTCTTCGGGGAAAATAAAAATGGCCGCCCGGCGAAAAGCCGGGTGGTACATGCGGATAGCTGATCTTCTATCATCCGGACTATACCGTCGGTACCGGAGTTGCACCGGTTCAGTCTGCCTGTCGGGCAGAGTCGCGGACTTTTACCGCCGGTCTGGAATTCCCTGTTCGGGTCACCATGCCCCGAAGATCAGCCCTAATCTAAGTTGCCGCTTAGAGCGATTCAAGAACTTTAGGAATCACTTTCCCGGACTGGACACTGGCGAAAAGGGCCCGGGCAGCCGGGGTTTTGGGCTCCAGCTTTTGCAGGGGAACCGGTTCGGGAGAGGGCGGCACGGCGAAATCGGCCATCCCGGGCAGGGAGGTTACAAACTGGCGAATTTCAGCCAGGCCCGAGAAGAAAGCGGCGAAGGCTTCCTGAGATTCGACAATATCCTCAAACAGAGAGGCCAGCCAGGCCACAATCCGGGTAATCCCGCTTTCGTCCAGGTGGCCCAGAATATCGAGCTTTTCGTGAGAAGCCGTATTGATGCTCAGAAAAATGCCGTGATCGGCCAGCCACCTGCGGTGGAGATTGTCCCCGGCTGCTTTTTCCAGGAACAATTCGCCCCGGCCAATGTCATCAAAATGGCGATGGATATAATAGAACATATCCACCAGCACGTCGCGATTTTCCAGGGAAATATCCTGATTGTTCTGATGGATCAGCTCATCCCATTGTACGATGGCCTGTTCCACCCGGAAGTCTCCATTTTTGCTGCTCAGAATGGCCTTGAGGCTTTCATTTCCCGGGTAAGCTACAGGCAGCATTCCGGAAATTTTGCCGTCCTGGAAATGAATCCTGGTTTCCTGGGAATTGATGCGCACCAGCAGGCGTCCGCTGAATTTGGCATCGTCGAGCTTGCCGAGCAGGCTCTTCAGGTTTATTTCCCCGAGTTCGCCGGCCCCGATGGTCAGGTAGCGGCCGGATTCCCGATAACCGTGATATTTGGAGAAAAACTGGAGCACCAGGTAGGTAAGACGTTTGATCGCCACATTTTTGGCCAGGACCATGGCACCGGGCACTTCCATGGCGCAAATTTCTTCATAAA
>JAGRBF010000674.1:1525-3209 GCA_020434205.1 Calditrichota bacterium
GCTTCAAAATGATCGAGAAAACGTCCGCCGGACACCTCGATATCGAAAATGGCCAGCCTTTCGGAAATGGAAGGGAAAAATTGGGGGGAGTTCTCAAATACGCAAACTGCGTGATCGGCATTCATCCTTGACCGCCTTTCAAAAAATAACATCCATATTATTTTTTACTGCTAAGGATAAGGATCGGATGAAAGGCGGCGGAACTTTATGCCAAAGGTGCAGGAACCATTTTTTCCACAAAATAGCGGTGGATCAGCCGGGTCTCGGCAACCTCCGGGTGAAACGTAGCCGCCAGGATATTACCCGATTGCACCATTACCACCTCACCGCGATGAAACCCCACTTTGCGGACAGCCTCTCCCACCCGGACAATCCGAGGGGCCCGGATGAAGACGCCCCGCACCTGCTGTGCCTCCGGGAAATCCGGCAGGGCGAGATCGATATCATCGGTAAAGGAATCGATCTGGGTGCCGTAGGCATTGCGTTCGATATCGATATCGATTAACCCCAATGCCGCCACGGGATGATTCCGCACCCCTTTGCTGAGCAAAATGGCCCCGGCACAGGTGCCGAAAACGGGTTTTTCCCGCGCGAACTCGGGGATGGCCTCGTATAGCCCGATATTGCGCATCAGCTTCACCAAAGTGGTGGACTCCCCGCCCGGCATAACCAGGGCATCGCATTGGAAAAGGGCTTCCGGCTTTTTAACCAGCGGGGCCCGAACGCCGATTTCTTCCAGACGCCGGGCATGCAAATAAAAATCGCCCTGAAGGGCCAGAACCCCAACCGTTTTCATCTCTACACACTCCAATATCCGTTTATGGCTTTACAACAAAGACAAGGCGCCGGGCAATACCTCACCCGGCGCCGCTTATGCTTTACGCAATTGTGGGCAATTCTACCACCCGCGTTTTTGAAGCAACTGATCTTCGGGGATTTCGGAAATTTCCATCCCTTTCATCGCTTCTTTCAAACCTTCCGATGCTCTGGCGACAATATCCGGATCGTTGTAATGGGTGGTGGCCTGAACAATGGCTTTGGCACGGGCGGGGGGATCCTGAGACTTGTAAATGCCGCTTCCCACAAATACCGATTCCGCGCCGAGCTGCATCATCAGGGAGGCATCGGCCGGGGTGGCGATACCGCCTGCAGCGAAGTTGGGAACCGGCAATTTGCCGTTTTCCTTGACGTAGCGGACCAATTCCACCGGGGCCCCGATATTCTTGGCAAAACCCACCAGCTCTTCGTTACCCATCTGGGTGGCCTGGCGGATCTCTTTGTTGATTTGCCGCATGT
The DNA here is from genome assembly GCA_020434205.1 of Calditrichota bacterium. Taxonomy (GTDB): domain Bacteria; phylum Calditrichota; class Calditrichia; order RBG-13-44-9; family J075; genus JAGRBF01. Next base: position 2,822 of record JAGRBF010000674.1, read on the forward strand.
GCCGCACCGCCTCAATCACGTTGCCGGTTCCCGCTTCACCTTTGGTGCGCAGCATGGCCGCTCCTTCGGCAATACGCCTCAGGGCTTCGCCCAGATTGCGGCATCCGCAGACAAACGGGGCTTTAAAGGGCCATTTGTCGATGTGAAATTCCTCGTCAGCGGGGGTCAGTACTTCGCTTTCGTCGATGAAGTCCACCTTGAGGGATTCCAGAATCTGGGCTTCGGCAAAATGGCCGATCCGGCATTTGGCCATCACCGGAATGCTGACCGTATTCTGGATTTCCTTTATCAGGAGGGGATCGCTCATCCGGGCCACCCCGCCGGTAGCGCGGATATCCGCAGGGATGCGCTCCAGAGCCATTACCGCTACGGCGCCGGCATCCTCGGC
>JAGRBF010000674.1:3335-5150 GCA_020434205.1 Calditrichota bacterium
GTTAACCGACCTTATTTCCAGACGCGTGCAACAAATCAGGCGGCCTAATTTACCTGATTTCGCACGGTTTTGCCCGCAAAAAAGTCAATAAATTGTTCGGCGACCATTACGGCAACCTTTTCCTGAGCCTCGACAGTCGAGGCGGCGATATGGGGGGTGCAAACCACCCTTTCGTGTTGAACCAGCCGGAAGTCCTGCGGCGGTTCGTTTTCAAAGACATCCAGGGCCGCGCCGGCCAGGTGATTGTTCTCCAGAGATTCGAGAAGGGCAGTTTCGTCTACGATACCGCCCCGGGCGCAATTGATAAGATAAGCTCCCTTTTTCATCCGGTCCAGGCGGGATTTGGAAATAAAATTGAGGGTGTCCGTTCGCCTGGTGAGGTGAATGGAAAGATAATCGGCCCGGGTCAGGACATCAATTTCGGAAGCGCAAACGGCCAGACCCTCCTCATCCGTGAAATTTTTGGCCAGTTTGGGGTCGAAACAGAACACCTCCATACCCAGGGCCTTTGCCTTTTTGGCCAGCAGGCGGCTTACCCTGCCGTAGCCCATCAGCCCCAGGGTCTTACCCTCTATTTCACTTCCTTTAAGCAGCTTTTTCTCCCACTTTTTTTCTTTGAGGGACTGGTTGGCGCGGGCCAGGTGGCGCGCCAACATCAGCATGTGTCCCAACACCATTTCCGCAACGGCGTTGCTATTGCCGCCCGGGGTATTCATCACCACCACCCCGGCGGCGCTGGCAGCGGCGAGGTCGACATTGTCCACCCCTGTTCCCGCTCTGCCGACCACCTTCAGGTTCCCGGCGGCCTGAAGCAACTCGGCAGTAACCCGGGTGGCACTGCGGATAATTAAACCGTGATATTCACCGATAATATTCTTCAGCTCGTCCGGGCTCAGCCCGTTTTTTTCGTCTACCTGGTGTCCTGCTTGGCGCAAAATTTCCGCGCATCTCGGAGAGGACTTGTCCGAAATCAGAATATTCATGAAAACCTCTCTGTGGCTGAGGCCGCCCGGATTGTTTGCCCACGAATCCGGGCGGCGGGGATGGCTATTTTGTGAAATTGCGGAGCACTTCCTCAATGCGGTCCATGGCCCACTCGAGCTCTTCCCGGCTAATGACCAGGGTTGGCGCAAAGCGGATAATGTCGCCGTGGGTCGGTTTGGCCAGAACACCGGCCTCTTTGAGGGCCACACAAACATCCCAGGCGGTGCGGCCGTCGGCAAGCGGTTTGATGATTACGGCGTTCAGAAGCCCACGCCCTCTCACGTGAGTTACAAAATCCAGATCGTCCACCAGTTTTTGCATCCGGGCCCGGAAAACCTTGCCCAGTTCATCGGCCCGCTCGGCCAGCTTTTCTTCCTTGAGAACCTCAAGCGCGGCGATGGCCACCTTGCAGGCCAGCGGGTTGCCGCCATAAGTAGACCCATGCTCACCCGGTTTAATGGTCAGCATAATTTCGTCGCGCGCCAGCACCGCGGAAACCGGCAGAACGCCCCCGGAAAGGGCTTTACCCAGAATCAGGATGTCCGGTTTTACCCCGTCGTAATCCGAACACAGCATTTTGCCGGTGCGGGCCAGGCCGGTCTGCACCTCGTCGCAAATCAACAAAACGTTGTGGGCTTGACACAACTGGTGGACCTTCTTCAGGTAGCCGTCATCGGGCACCACCACCCCGGCTTCGCCCTGAATAGGCTCCACCATAAAAGCGCAAACGGTGGGATCCTGCAGGGCTTTTTCCAGAGCACCGAGGTCGTTATACGGCACCAAAATATAACCGGGCATATAGGGGCCAAAACCGTTTTTGCAGTCCGGGTC